>DATHOI010000862.1:0-8953 GCA_035485095.1 Polyangiaceae bacterium
TGGTTGTCCCCCTAATTTCCCCCGAAACCCGCGTCCGACTCCTCCGACACCGTCAGCAAACCCTCTGCAATCGGTCTCGGACGAGCCGCACCACGCACCCCCCTAGTGGTCCGAATCGACCACCTGCGCGCCCCAACACCCGCGCGAGCAGAACAATTGCTTGCCCCGTCGCGCGAAAACCAAAACGGACCGAGCGCACGAGCGCACCGACCGGGCGCGTGCCGCTCGCGCGCGGCGCGATCTCGCTATCCACGAGACGCGCGCCCACGTCGTCATACGGAGCGAACGCGCCGCGAACCTCGACGCCGAGCATGGAATGGGGGCCGCCAGGCTCGAGCCACAGCCCAACGCAGCGGACAAGAGGAAGCCCGTTACCACCACTCAACTCCCGTTCTGTAGCTCGCAACATGCCGTCGGGGCGGGGCTAAGCACGGCACATGCCAGCGGCACACTGACTAAAAACCCGGGAGTTCCAAGCTACTGGCGGAATCCGCCTGCCCGACGTGGCACACCTGGCACATGCACCCGGTCAGTTGGATCCGAAGCGCGGCCTCAGCGCCGCGGTCGACGCCCGTCAGTACGAGCGGTCAGCGATAGAGCAGGCCCAGCACGACTTGGAAGGCCGGACCCGCGACGTACGGGAACACCTGCCACGCCAGCAGCAAACCTAGGAACTCGAACGCCGGCATCTGCCGCATTCGGTCATAAAGCGAGCCGAACGTCTCGGGGAAGAACCCGGACAGCACGCCTGCGCCGTCGAGCGGCGGAACTGGGATCAGGTTGAACAGAAAGAGCACGACGTTGAGCTTCAACATCACACCGAGAGCCAGCGCCAGCGCGCCGAGCGGCGAGTGGGCGCCACCGTGAACGGCTTCCACGTATTGCGTGCCCGAATACTCGGACGCGTATTGAAACACGTGAGCGGCGAGGAGCGCGCGCATCGCCCCAAGCGCGAGCAACGCCAAGAGCAAGTTCGCAAACGGGCCAGCCAACGACATCAGCGCTTGGCGCCGCGGGTGCTGCCTGCCCCAATCCGCGTTGAACGGGACGGACGCGAAGCCGACCATCCAACCGAGTTGCACGTAGGAGATGAGTGGCACGAGTACCATCCCGATCGGCGAACGCCGGATGTGCGGCATGGGGTCGAGCGTGACGTGCCCGGTTTCGTAGGCCGTCAAATCGCCGCCCTTGTATGCCAGGAAGGCGTGCGAAAATTCGTGGAACGTCGTGCTGAACAAGAACACGAGGTACCAGATCAGCATACCCGGGAGCATTTGAGCCATTCGCGCCGACGAGTTGTACTCTGAACCGCGCGCGAGATCCGCTCACAAGACCGGCGATCGGCGCGTGCGCGCGAGCAATTTCGACGTTTGACAGCAGAGCGCGCTTCGGGCGTAACATCGGCGACATGATCGGCAGACGTTTCATGGTGCTCTCGCTGCTGCTTGGCCTGAGCGGGCTCACGGCCTGCGGCGGTCCCAATTCACGCCTGCTGACCGTACGCACCGGCAGCGGTTCGGGCGCCGTCGATTTTGCCGTGAAGAACGCGACCGACGTCCCGATCAATGCCCTGTACCTCGCCAAAACCGAGCGCGTGAACGCGGCCGGCCAAAACTTGGACTTCGATTCCCCTCAAGGCCAAGAGCTTTGGGGGCCAGATCTGCTGAGTCACTCGGCGATCGGCGCCGGAATGCGGGTGAAGGTCGACGTGCCAGAAGCCGGCCTTTGGGACGCTCGAGCGCTCGACCGCGACGGGCGCTATCAGCACATCACTGCGCTCCACTTGGGCGCTGGAGGCCGCTACATCCTCGAGCTGAACGAGGGCGGCTGGCGCGTCAAGTGAGCCTCGCTCGAGCGCTGCGTTTCGTTTAGTTGGCCCTTGGGCCAATAGCCGCTCAGCTCCGAAATAACAGAGGCCAACGGGCCGTTTTATGTGCACCCGACGCGCGATTCGGGGCGCGCTCCGATCGCGCCCGCTCGCTGCAGCACCGCCGCGCGAGCCGCGGCGAACCGTCGCCAACAATCACAGACTTTTCGGCGCGCGCCAGTATCCAGAGGTTCAGTTGCATCTTTTTGCATTATCGATCGATAATTGATTTTAGATGCACTGGCTGCGACGGAGTTTCTGATGGGTTGGCTCCGGGACCTGATGGCGCAATCGGACTCGGGCTGCCGAAGCTATGGAGAACTGGCGCGCGCGGCCCTAAAAAATACCGATTGGCCGACTGAATCTCGGATGGGCGAGCGTTCACTCGCCAGCATCTTCAGCAAACTCGACCGAAACCAAGAGGCCGACTGGCTCGCCGAGCGCGTCGGGGTCCAGCGCGTGCTGTCCAAGGTCTTGGGCGTGCCGCTGGACGACCTGAGAGGCCCTGCGACGCCCCTTGCGGGGACGCAGCGCGGGGACGTGCGGCGACTTCGGTTGAGCGCACTGCGCTATGCGCGCGCCCTCGATTTGATCGAAGAACCGCTGTGCCCGGGGATACCCGAAGCGGTGCTCACGCCCGGCGCGTATCAAAGCTTGTTTTGGCGCGCGCCGAGCGGTTCCGGGCGTTCTCTCGTCGGGCGCCTGCTGGAAGCGCGTGGCCTAGCCCAGGTCATTGAGGCCGGAACCTTCGAGGACGCGCTCACGCGGCTCCCCGAACGCGGTCCGGTATTCATCGAGCTGCACGCGCAGCGTGCGCTGCCGCTCGGCCGAGCGCCGCGTAGCGGCCTGTGCGTCGCTGGCGATTTCGACCCCGGGGACACGGGCTGGCAAGAGCTGCGCTCGCCGCCTGTCGCAAGCTACCTCGCCCAGCTCGTGAGCTGGGTCGCCGATCGCTTGCCCGCTGACGGACGCTTCGACGCGCCGCGCACACTCGAATGGCTCCGCGGCGAGATGCTGGAAAGCGGCGTGCTCGACGGACTCGGCGCTGCACTCGGACTGTGCGGTCTGGCTGATGAGCTCGGAGCACACACCCTTCAGCGCAAGTCCGTGCGCCAAATCGCGGAGCGCTTCTGCCGCGATCGCTTGCTCGCGACGCTCGACCCCGAGGCCGCGCACGCCGGCTGGTTGAGGCGCAACGGCTACGAGGCACTCGTCGGCTTGGGGCGGCGCTTGCTCGCTGAATCCGAAGCGCCGTGGGACGAGCCTCGAGCCATCGAAACCTGGCTCGAGCTCGTGCCCATCGAACACCAGCGTGAGCCCGACCTCGACTGGATGCGGCTCTCGCTGAGCCAGGCCGATTCCAACATTCGCCCCTCGGATATCGAGAAAGCAGCGCGCAAGATCCCGCCAGGCGCGTTTCGAATCGTGCGCGCGCTGCAACGAGCCGAGCTCTTACGCGAAGCATTCCACGATACCCGAGCTGGGGACCGCCCAGAAGCCAGCTTGGCCCTCGGCCCGCGTTGGTTCTCGAACGCACTCCGCAGCAGCGCCACGCAAGCCCTCGTGTCCGGGTCGCCGCAGGATTTCGGAGAAGCCTTGTTGCGCAGCCACGCAGCTCCGAGCATCGCTCGTGAGCTCGTCGAACGCTTATCCGATCGCGGCAGCGCGTTCATCGAGAGCGTGCTCGAGCTCGACGGCGGCGACAGCGCAGGCCACGCCGCGGCCGTGGACATGACGTTCCGCGCTGCGGGAGTCGCGCTGCTGCGTGGGGCCGAGCTCGCGGCGGATTCGCTGGAGGCACTTTGGGACGAAGTACTGGAAGCGCGCCTCGAGTTTCCCGATGAGCTGCCGTGTCCGCGCATCGAGTATCAGCCACCCGTGCCCGACGCCTTGCTCTCCCGCGGGGTCTGGTACTTGTCTGCGTTCGCCATCAGTGGCGAGCTCGGTCAGCGCGCGGGCCGACGCCACCCGCTGCTCAGACCCTGGAAGACACGCGAGGTCAGCCCGCAGTTACGTCAAGTGTGTGCGCAGATTGCCCGCGATTTACCGCTGAGCCCAGGCGATCGCAGCTGGGTCCTGCGCGCCTTCTTGCTGCTCTCGCGCTTGCGCGCGGAGGTCGGCGCGTTCGGCAATCTGGAAGCACCGGAAGTGCTGGAACGGCCGGCGGTGATCTTGGACGAAGTCGTGCACGGTGTGCTCACTTGGTCGACGGTCGCCGGCATCACCGACAGCGAGCTCGGCTTACCCGCGCTCCAAGCGCTCGCTCAAGAACGTGCGCTGCCATTCGCGACCGTCGCGAGCGCCATTTGGGAGGCCTGGGACGACGCGCACCGGCCGAGCGACGGAGCCGCGTTCTTGGCTCCGGACGCTTTGGTCTCGAGCTTATTCTGGCCGCACATTCCGAGCGACCTGCTCGAGGTGCTGCTCAGTGACGCCCGCGCCACCAACATTCCGTACGAGGCGTTCGAGCTCAGCCAATGGCAAGCATTTCTGACCGCACTCAGCATCGCCCCGGCACGCGCAGACGACGCGCGCGCCTTCGCGGCTGCGCCAGTCGCAGTGCTGGAGGAAGCATTGGAGCGCGGCCTGGAAAGCCAAGCCCTCTTCGCCAGCGTCTGGCAGAGAATGCCCGAGCGAGCCGCCAGCGAGCTCTTGCGCGCGCTTCGCAGCCCAGAAAACAGCGACACCGCGCGGCTGTCGGACCTGCTCCGCGCGGCGCCGCCTGCCCAGCTGTCGCGCGTTTTCGAGGCTTTTTTGGGGCCCAGCGTGGCCAATCTAGGTCGCGAAAAGCTGGGCGCGGTGCGCCACTTCTTGCACGACTATGTCCGGGCTCGGAAAGCCGGCTTTATCGAGGCCTACGCGCGGCTCTCCGAGCTCGAGCGTCAGCTCGCCCTCGCGCGCTGACGAGCGCACGAGCAGCGTGCCGTTTGCTTCACGCAGCCTCGCCTTGACATGAGCGGGCGATTCCCGCGTGATCGAGCGATGCGGGTCGTGTGTCTCAAGGGCGCGTTCGGCTTCGAAAATCTGGCGTTCGAGGATCGCCCGATCCCCGACTGCGGCGCGCGACAAGTCTTGATCCGCGTGCGCGCGGTGTCGCTCAACGCGCGAGATCTGATGATGGCGCAAGGGACGTACAATCCTCGCCAAAAATTGCCGCTCGTCGTCTGCTCGGACGCGGCCGGCGACGTGGTCGCGCGCGGCACTGAAGTCGTCGAGTGGCGCGAAGGCGACCGCGTTTGCCCAATATTTGCCGGACGCTGGCAACGCGGCGCGCTCGACCGCGCGGCGCAACGGAGCTCTCTCGGTGGGCCCCTCGACGGCACGCTGAGCGAATACTTTTTGGCCGACGCCGACGCACTCGTGCGCGCGCCCGCGCTTCTGAGCGCCGAGGAAGCCGCGTGCCTGCCATGTGCCGGAGTGACGGCATTTCGAGCCTTGCTCGAGCTCGGACAGCTAAAGGCCGGAAATTCCGTGCTCTGCCTCGGTACGGGCGGCGTGGCGCTGTTCGGCCTTCAGATTGCTCGCGCCGTGGGCGCCCGCGTGATTCTGACCAGTCGCAGCCCGGAGAAGCTGGCGCGCGCCGAGACGCTCGGCGCCGACAGCACCATCGACACGACTCAAACGCCGGAGTGGGGCGACGCGGTGCGCGCGCTCAGCGACGGCGAAGGCGTCGATCAGGTGCTCGAGGTCGGCGGCGCTGACACGTTCGCGCAGAGTCTACGCGCGGTTCGCATGGGCGGCCTGGTGAGCGTGATCGGCGTGCTGTCCGGAGCTCGGACCGCGCTCGATTTGCGACCGGTCTTGATGCAAGACGTGCAAATCCAAGGCGTGTTCGTCGGCAGCAAACAAACCTTCCTCGACCTGATCCGCTTGGTCGAGCAGCACGCATTGCGCCCGTCGATAGACCGCGTCTTCCCGGTTTCGGAAGCACGCGCAGCGTTCGAGTACGCAGCGAGCGGCCGACAATTCGGCAAAGTCGTGATCGCGCTCGACTGAAGCCGCCGCGCCGGTAGCTCGCTACTTCTTGTCGGGCTTGGCACAATGCGTACTGCTGCCTTCGACCAAGCACTTTTGGCCGCTCTTGCAGGTCTGGTCGAGCGTGAAGGCGCCGCCTTTGCAGACTAGAATACTCGTGCTGTCCGGCGTGCAGGAGAACGCTTGCCCTTCGAGCTTCTTGTCGCACGCGTCGCCGAGCTTGGCGATGGACGTGTCGCAGCTCAGCTTGCCTGCAGCGAACACACAACCGTTCGCGCCGCGACAGGGATAGTACGCGGTCATCGCGTGGTCCTTACAGATCAGGACCTGAGTGCCGTCGCTCGCGCACGCTTTCAGATTTTCGTCGCGGCAGGCGTCGTTGAGCTGCGCGATAGAAGTGTCGCAAATGGCTCGCCCCTCTGCGTTCGAACAGCCCTTGGAGCCGCGGCAGGGCACGGTCCCATACAGGCCGCCATGACAGGCGAGCAAGCTATCTTTCGAGTTGCACGTCGCGCCGCCTTCGTCGTCCGCGCTGCACGGGTCACCCGATTTGTCGCCGCTGAAATCACAACTGGTGCCAAGCTCGCTCGTGCTGCAACCACGCGGACCCTTGCACGGCGTCTCGATGAATTGTCCGGCCTGGCAAGCCAGCTCTCGCTTCGCGTCGATGCAGCGCGCTTCACCTTTGTCGCACGAGCTACCAACGCTCGGCTTGCAGCTCGCGCCGAGCAGCAACGAGCCGAACAGGAGCGCAACGATACGGAACCGCAAAGCGTGCCGAGTCTAGCCGGATCAGCGGCGCTTTCGGCGCAGGATTCGGCGACCCGAACGGAGGCCGGCAGCGAGCGGCCAATTGGGCCATTTTAGTCGACCAATCTGCCACATCAGCCGCTGTTTTTGCGGCCTTGATGCGAGGTCTCCTCGCGAGACATGGGCAGACGCGAATTCCGGCGGCATACTCTCGGGCCCACGCGGAGGTAAATGACATGGGACTACACATCGGCAGCATTGCACCGGACTTCGAGCAAGATTCGACGGTCGGAAAAATCAAATTCCACGACTACATCGGCAACGGTTGGGCCGTGCTGTTTTCGCATCCCAAAGACTTCACGCCCGTTTGCACGACCGAGCTGGGCCGTGCCGCAAACCTCAAGGCGGAGTTCGACAAGCGCAACGTCAAGATGATCGCAGTGAGCGTCGACGACGCGGAATCCCACAAGAAGTGGGTTCCCGACATCGAGCAGACGCAGGACGCGAAGATGAATTTTCCGATCCTCGCTGACGCGGATCGCAAGGTCGCGAAGCTCTACGACATGATCCATCCGGAGGCGAATGACACGCTCACGGTGCGCTCCGTGTTCATCATCGACAACAACAAGAAGATCCGCGCCACCATCACCTACCCGGCGAGCACGGGTCGCAACTTCAGCGAAATCTTGCGGGTGATCGATTCACTGCAGTTGACGGACAACTTCAAGGTCGCGACCCCCGCTGATTGGAAGGACGGAGACGACTGCGTGATCGTGCCTTCGATCACCGATCCCGCGGAGATCAAGCAGCGCTTTCCGAAAGGTCACAAGGAGTTGAAGCCGTACCTGCGGATGACGCCCCAGCCGAACAAGTGAACGGTTCGAGCGCGTCAACGCTCGTCCGAAACGAAAACGAGCGAGGTGACGACTCACCTCGCTCGTTCTTTTTTGTTTGCCGTGCGCGAGTCAGCGCGCGCGGCGACGCCGGAAACAGGCGGCACCAAGCACGGCGAGCACCGCCAACGCACCGTACTTACCGTTCGGGCTCGGGACGCTCGGAGCGAACGCGCAACTCACGGATGCTTGCGCCTGACCGTTTGCCTGGCAACCTGAGCTGTCGCAGCTCGAATTGCCGGAAGACGTCGCGCTCACGTCCACGTTGATGTTCAGCTCGGATTTGAGGGCTGCTGCGCAGGCCTGCAGATTGCCATTGGTGTCCACGTAGTTACCGTCGCAAAAGAGGGCGCCTTGCGGCTGAGTACATTCGGCAGTGCAGCCGCCAGAGAGGCGAGTCTCGCACGTGGCGTAGCCGCTCGCTTGGCACTTGACCTGGCAGTCCAGATTCGACTCAGCGGTGCAGGAGCCCTGACAGCTGGCATTGCATTGCGCCGTGCAACTTGCGGTCGGCGGCTGTGCGCTGCAGCTCGCGCTACATTGCGCGGAGAAGTGCGCCTTGCAAGACGCCATGCATTGATTCATATTGTCGGCAGACGAGCATTCCCCACTACACTGCGCGTCGGCGTCGGCATTGCAGTTTGCCGAGCAATCGAAGCTCCCGGGCTGCGCGGTACAGCTCGTCATGCAATCCGCGTTACACGTTCCGCTGCAGCTCACGCTCGCGCTGCCGGTGCACATCCCGGAGCACGATGCCTCGAGCTCTCCGGAGCAAGCCACGTCGAAATTCACCGGCGTACACTGCGCCGTGCAGCCACCCATCACTTGTACGGAACAATTGGCTTGCGCGCTCACGTCGATGTTGTTGCAGGCATCGAGCCCGGCATACGCGGGCGACGCGGCGAGCAGCGGCAACGCGCAGAACGCTGCGCTGAGCAGTCCAAAAGCAAAAGTATTTCTCATAGGGCCCTCATGAATCAGGGGAGTGTAACATCACAGCGGTCGCGACGTCCGCCGCGGTTCGTCCTGGTGCAAGTTGCAAGTGGGGTGCCGGCACACCCATTGTAGGTGTACGCCGCCAAATACCGAATCTTCCTTCACGACCGGTATCTGAGGGGCATGACAATTCAGACGTGGTGTTGCCCGGGCGCCACGGCTCTCGGACCGTAGAATGTGCCGCCGGTCTTGGCCATCTCGACGAGGACCGGCGCGGGCGAGAAACGCGCGCCGAGCGCGCCCTGGTGGCTCTCGAGTCGGCGTACGACATCACTCGCACCGACCGCGTCCACGTAGTGAAACGGCCCACCTCGAAATGCCGGGAACCCGAGCCCGAAGATCGCGCCGATATCGCCGTCGCGTGCGCTCCGCAAAATCCCCTCGCCGAAGCAACGCGCTGCCTCGTTGATCATCTGCAGCGCGCAGCGTTGGGCGAGCTCGTGCCCGGGCAGCTCGACCGTGCGCTCGACCG
>DATHOI010000863.1:0-5047 GCA_035485095.1 Polyangiaceae bacterium
CGTTACGGCCGAGGCGCCGAAGAAATCGACGTCTACAAGTTCCGCACCATGCGCGTGACGGAAGACGGCGCAGTGGTCCGCCAGGCGACGCGCGGTGACGCGCGCATCACTCCCTTCGGCGCCTTCTTGCGGCGTACCTCGCTCGATGAGCTGCCGCAATTCTTCAACGTGCTGCGCGGCGACATGTCGGTCGTCGGACCGCGCCCGCACGCCGTCACCCACAATCAGGAGTACCGCACGCGGATCCTCGAGTACATGCTGCGGCACAAGGTGAAGCCGGGCATCACCGGGTGGGCTCAAGTGAATGGCTGGCGCGGCGAGACCGACACGCTCGAGAAGATGGTGCAGCGTGTCGCCCATGACATCGAATACATTCGACGTTTTAGCCTGCTTTTCGACCTGCAAATCGTGTTTCGCACGGTGCTCGGCGGCAAGGCTCGGCAAAACGCGTACTGATTCGGAATAAGCTGCCGCGGCCCCGGGTTGCGCCGCGGTGACGGACTTTCAGGGTGAAGCCAGGCGTAGTGCTGCGCCGCCGCGCATCGGGTTGGGGCGAGTGCTCCGGGCGGTCTGTGTCACGCTCGGGCGTCCGGTGTCGTTGCACGCCCTTGCGCTGAGCGTGGCGCTCGGCATTCCGTCGGCGATTCTGTTTTCGGCCAATGGCCTCCGCGCGCGCGACGTGGTCGCGCTCAGTCACCACTCGCTCGCTATGCGGAGCCTGCTCTGGGCGGTCTGGCTCTTGCTGAGCGCCCCGGCGCTGCGCGTGCTGCTCGACGCGCCTGGTTCGAGAACGCTGCGCGCCCTCCGTTTGCCGCGCGGCTCACTCGTCACGGCGCTATTGGCGTTGGCCGCGCTCGTGCAACTTCCGTGGGCGATTTTGTTTGCTCGTGGCGGCGGCTCGCTGGAGGCAGGCGCCGCAGTCACGCTCGCGATCGCGCTCAACGCCTCGCTCGTCGTGGCGCTGCGTCGTGGCCGCTGGCTAATTGCGCTCGCATTGGGGGGCTTACTGCTGCTTTGGGATCCGGGAGCCAGCGTCGTAGCCGCGTGCGGCGCGCTGTGGGCGCCGTTTGCGTTGGATGCAGCGTTTCGCTGTGCGCTCGAACAGCGGCGAACGAGCTTGCGCCTCACTCGCCCGACGCACCCGCTGCTGGCGCTGTATGTAACGCACCTGCTCCGTCTGCTGCGGAGTGCGCAGGCGCGCTTGGTTATCGCGTGTCTGAGCGGCGTGGGGGGCGCCACTGGCCTGCTGTTCTCGCTGCGCAATGACCCGACCGAACGCGTGCTCCAACGCGCATTGAGCGCGCTGGCTTTGCCGTTGACGTTGGCTGCAGCAGTTTGCGTCGCGCCAGTGCTGGAGAGTGAGCTCTCGCTGCGGGTCATGCTGCGCTCGCTGCGAGTGCCGCGAAGCTTCAGCTTGGGCGCCTTCTTTTTGGCCATCGCGACGCCGTCGTCGGCGCTGGCTGCGAGCAGCGGCGTGGCTGCCGGCGCCGCGTATCACGCGTCAACGAGCGGACTCGGCGTTACGCTGTTCGGCTGGGCCGTGATCCTGAGCTGCGCCGTGGGCATCTGGGGCCGATTCCTGGAGAGTCGCGCGCGGCGCAGCGCCGGAACATTCGCCGCGGGTGTCACGTTGATCGCCGCACTGGCTTTGCTCTTGGCGTTCTCATGGTGATCCTCGACGCTCGAGACATTACGAAGATTCTGGGGCGTCGCGTGGTGCTGCGCGAGGCGAGCCTGACGTTGCAGCGTGGTGAACGCGTCGTCGTGCTCGGTGAGAACGGCTCGGGCAAGTCCACCTTGCTGCAGATCGTGGGCGGCGTGCTGAGCTTGGATCAGGGCCAGCTCGAGCTCCGTGGCAGGCTCGGCTTCGCCCCGGAAAAGCCAGACATACCCGAGCATTTGTTGGTGGGAGAATGGCTCGACGTGCTGGCTTCGCTGAAGGGCTTGAAGCACGTTGGCGAGTTGCCCTTTGGCGTCGCGGAGCTCTCGGGCACGCGCGTTTCGGCGCTCTCGCTCGGGCAGCGCCAGCGTGTGTCGCTTGCCAGCGCGTGGCTCGGCGCTCCCGAGCTCCTAGTGCTCGATGAGCCCACGAACGGCCTCGATGCGCAGACTCAGGCGGAGGTCGTGGCGCGCCTTTCGGGATGGAGCGCCCTCATCGCGACGCACGACCGCGCCTTCGCGGACGCGGTCGCGACGCGCGTCGTCAGCGTTCGCGCTGGAGCGCTGAGCTGACGCGCTCCAGCGCGCTTACCCGCGCCGCAGGGGCGGCGGTGAATTGCCGCTCGGAGTCGCTGCGCGATCGCCGGGCGCGGCAGCGCCGATCCCGCTGCCAGTGAGCACTTTGGCAGCCATCAACGTTTGAACCACGCGCAGTACGTCGTCAGAGCCGGTGCTGACGGCACCATGATCGCCGCCGGCTCCGCCGCTCGTGCCGAAATTGATGAATTGGCTGTTGGTCAGGGCCGCAGCCACTTGTGCCGTGAGCTCGGGAGCCAATTCCAGCCTCTTCAGATCGAGGTAGGCGCCGCCGGCCTCGGTCAACGCGAGTGCTTTCATCTTGATGGCTTCTGCTTCGGCTTGGGCGATGGCGCGAATGCGCGCAGCTTGAGCGCGGCCTTCGGCTTCTTGCTGGATCACGTTTTGCTCGGCGTCTGCGCGTGCTTGCGTGATCTGGCTCGCGCCGAGCTCGGCCTCGCGCTGTTGGCGCACGGCGGCTTGTTTTTCGGCTTCGGCCTTGGCGATCGAGGCGCCATTGGAGGCGATTTGCATGTTCAACGCCTTTTCCTGGTCGTTGATCTTCTGCGCGGCCTCGAGCTGCGCGATGCGCGCGCGTTGCTCCTCTTGGGCTTGCACGACGTCGGCGTCCGCCTTGGCGCGCGCGGCCGATTCGCGCCGACGCGCCTCCGCGACCTCGCTCAACACCGCCTTGATGTTCAAGCTGTTGAACGAGAGCCCGAGGTCCATCAGCTCGCGTGAGCACGCATCCTTGATGATCACCGCGAGCTCGTCGTCTTCGCTCCGGCTCGGCAGCGCGAGCTCCGAGGTGCCCGTGGTGACCAGCGCGGCCACTGGCGCAGGACCGGTGCGTACGCTGAAGAGCTGATCGTGCTTCAGCAAGTTGATGGCGCGCCGACCCGCGGACGACAGCACGTCGGTCAGCGTCGAGAGTTGTTCGTTGCCCGATTTCGAAAAGAACTTGTTGGCCGCAGTGTTGACCATCGCTTCGTCCTCGCCGACGCTGACGATGGCCGAGGCGCGCACGGTGACCTTGACCGGCGCGGAGCGCCCGTTCACGTCCACGTCCGCGGTCTGATCGGTGATTTCGATGTCGACGTTGATGGCCTGCGCGGGGATGAAGCGCACCTGAGTGATGACCGGGACGATCAACGCCTTGCTCGGGCCGCGATAAATTTTCAGATTGCGGCCGCGGCTGGCGAGCAAGATCTCACCCGCGTCCACGCTGCGCAGGAAGGTGGTGATGATGACGGACGTGAGCAGGAGTACGAAAACGACCGCCGCACCCGCAATGATCAGCGAAGGTTCAATCATGACGACCCCGTTCTACTCCGGTTACTCCGTCCAAGCGAATCGAGCGGGCTAAGAGCCCATGGGCCTTGGCTCTTAGCCCAAAAAGCAAAGGGACAAAACGCGCACGGTCAGTCGGGCTGAATCGCGACCGTGACTCGTTCGCGGGCTACGTCCACGTCTTCGATCAATAGGCGATCGCCGACTTTCACGGGCCGCTCTTGTTGATCGTGGCGCAGCGAGGCAGCGAGCTGCACGCGGCGACCGTCTCGCACCGTGTAAACCAGGCCCCGGCCATTGCGGAAGGGGACGACTGCCGTCGCCTCACTGAGCACGAGTTGCTCGAGCGGCGTCGACGCCGCACCTTGCACACGAAACAGCAGGCGCCAAAGCGGGCGGACGAGCGCCCATTCGACGAACAACGCCGGCGGCACGGCCCCGAGCGCGGCCAATAGCAGGGGCAAATGAAAAGCATGCAGCGCCGCGTTGCCGAACGCGCCATACAGCGCAAGCACGCTGAACAGCGCCCGCGGCGAGGGGACGAAGCGCCAGCGACTCTCGTGCGCGGGATCGGCGGGCAGCACCTGCGAAAGCGCGCCGCGCCCGCTCGTGAGACTCGGGGTTACCGCGGCGTGCCCCACGCCGTGCGCAATCCCGCCGTGGCCCGACAGCGCGCCGTGGCTGTGTCCGAATGCAGGGATCGCCATCGCGGCGAGCCCGGCTAAACCGATGACCATTAGAGTGAGGAACACGTGGGCTCTCGCTGAAACAGTTTAGCGCTTTGTGCGGCCCGCGGCTTCTCCCGGAAAAGGGCGGGTTTTCGCGCTGTTTCCGTGCAACACGACAGCCGCGGATCTGCACGCGACGCCGAAGGCTGTGCCGGGGCGCGGCGTGGCGCGTGACCAGCCATCAGGCGGATGCTTCAACCTCTGTCGACCCGCACGCGTCCGAGTCCCAACCGTAGCTGTTTCGTGCGCGCGCGCCGCTCGATGATCGTCGTGGACTCGTGCAAACCGTGGCTCGCGAAGTGCTTGCGGATGCGAAAGATCTCGCCGTCGACTTGCCCGGGCGTGATGCGCAGACCGTCGGCGAGTTGATCTTTGTCCATCCAACCACTCGACGCTTCGGCGATGCCAGCCGTAAGGTCGGCTAGCTTGTGACGCGCCAAGGTCAGGAGCAAATAGTTGTGCGCGCGCGAACCGAGCGCGACGCTGCGATTGCCATACGTCAGCGTGAGCTCGACGAAGTCTTCATCCGAGGAGACCAGAAAGTGCAGCATGGGCGGCTCGCCGCTCGTGGTCGGCTCGGCGCCCTCGGTTAGGTCATTCGAGCTGGGGCAAGAGAAGCGGTAGCTCTTGCCGTGAGCTTCGATGCTCTGGCCATCCCGAAGCTCGAGCAGCTCGCCGTCCGCGTCCTCGAGCTTCCACGCGCCGTCTTCGTCCAAGAAGACGGTGCACTCCGGGCTCTCGTTGGATGGCAGGCCGATCATCCCCAAGTGCTCGACACGCACCTCGCCGGTGTC
>DATHOI010000864.1:0-2938 GCA_035485095.1 Polyangiaceae bacterium
CGACCCGGCAGTGCGCGAGCCCTTCGTAGCTTCGCTGTCTAACGACTGACCGGCCCTGCCGTAATCCCCCTGCGCCCCCGAGGCCCCTCGTCTACGCCCTACCTTCCCGTTGGGCGAGACGAGGGGCCACCCGCCTACCGACAAGTCACGCGGCGAGCTTGTACCGGCGAGGCTTGTCGCCCACCTGCCGGACCTTCTTCGCGGTCTTGAGTCGATCCAGGCAGTTGCCGACCGCGCCCGAGGATCGCTGAAGCCCGCGGGCGACGCTGGTCGGGCTGTGTGGCTGACTGCTGGCGTTGTCTTGCAGGAACTTGAGTACGAGCCCGTCGAGTTCACCCGGTCGCAGTTTCGGCTGCTTGCCGTCACCCGGCACCACTACAGCTTGCCGACTCGACGCCGTTGCACTGGCCGATGTCTTTTGCGGACCCTTTCCGGCCCGCGAGCTGGCGGGTTTGCTGGTGCCTCGGCTGGCCGCTTTGCTGTTTTTGTGGCTTGTCTTGGCGGCCGGTTTCGCTGGCTTGCCGGCTGTCGCGCCCGCCGTCCGTTTCGGCCCGCCGGGCTTTCCACCCGAGGCGGATTGCGTCGCGACCGATGTCGAGCCGGTGGTCTTCGGCGGCGCCCCGCTCCCGCCGGCCGAGGCGCCCTTGCCGGGTGCGGCGGCCTGGTCCGCGGGCGTCGGTTTTGGCGCCACGGTCGAGTCGCTGCCGTCCACGGGATCGCCCGTCGCCGTAGGCCCATCACTCCTGTTCGGCGCCGCAGTCGCGGCGGTAGCCAAGGCAGGATCGCTCGTCGTGCCGGGCTCGTCAGTCGTGGTCGTCGTTCGCTTGCTCATGGCTGGATCTCCTTTGTTAGAGCCCCTTTTTGGGAGCTTGGTCGGTGGACGTGGTAGCTCGATGTGCGGGAAAGCTCAAGTCCCTCGCGCAAAGTCGCTCAGCGCTTGCGAGCGCACGGTGCGCCACATTCGCCGCGCAGAGCCGCCCAGCGGGCCGCGCGTTGCCCTCCCGGTGGCCGATGGCTACAAAACGCCACCCGCCGGGCGGGGCACCGACAGGGCCGAGGAAAGGGAAGACGGGACTTGAGCTTCGGCGCCGACCGAGCTAAACGTCTATCCAGAATCCCGAACCAAGGAGAAGCGCAAATGCCGAGCTCACGAGACACCACGATCGCCGGAGGCGCACGATGAGCGCTCTAATACGCCTCGCAGCCTGGGGAGCCCTGATTGGTCTCGGACTCTGGATCTTCGGTGGACTCGCGCTACGTGCCGCAGGCGCGCTCTCATTCGCAGGCGGGCTGCTCATCGCCGCCGACTCGGGTTCCCTCGCCGCTGGTATCTTCGCCGCGCTGGGCGCAGTCGCATGGCTGGCTGGGCACTGGCTGTTCGCCGCCCGCAATCACTTTTATCGCTCGCCATTGGCACGCCGCGTTTTCCTTACCGCGCTACCTCCCAGACTCGATCCGACACGAGGCTGGGGCATTCCCAACGTGCCGCCTGAGCGGCGCGGATGAGCCGAGAACGGAGCCGATTGTGCTCTACGTGCTCGTGCCGGCCGTCCTGGCATTTCACGTGGCACCTAGAGGATCGCGCATGTCGGCACGTGGGCTCGTTCCCTGCGCTATCTAGTCTAGTGCGGCGATGCTGGCTCTATCGCGGTGATGCTGTTTCATGGGCGGCCATCGTGGCTGGCGCGACGCGCCTCCCCGCATGGACGCCTGCGGCGGCCTCGGGCTTCGTGGTCTGCTGGCTAGCCCGATACGTATTCGTCGTGCGCGACGAGCGGCAGACAGTGCGGTCACCTTTAATCCGGTTCCCGTCCCGGTCTCGACCCAGCTAGCCACCGTCCGCCTGCTCGGGTTTACTCCCGCCGCCTTGTCCAATCCATGACTCTAAAGGAGATCCGGTGCTGACTCAGACACAGCTCGCTACCGCCGTCGCCGATCGCGCTGGCTTGAGCAAAGCTGACGCAAAGGCCGCGCTCACGGCGCTCGAGGAGATCGTTCTCGGCGAGATCGGGAACGCCGAACGCGTGAAGATCGGTGGGCTCGTCCAGCTCACGGTGCGCTTGAAGCCGGCGCAGAAGTCACGCAAGGGCAGAAATCCCGCGACAGGCGAGGAAATCACGATCGCGGCGAAGAAAGCAAGCGTCGATGTCAAAGCACGTGTGCTCACCGCGGCCAAGAACGCTGTGCCATCGGTGCAGAAGGCGAAGCGGCGGCTTGAGGGCTAAAGGCCACGAGGGCGCTGGGCACTTGGATGGGTGTCTGACCTGATGTGTGTTAGCCCCGTGGCTCGACGGGCTTCGCGGCTTCGGATATTCGTGCGCCGACCCGGATTGGGGGTCTCGCCGAGGCGCGGCTCGCCAAGGCTCGACGTACCCACGACGTACAACCCATGCTCGTTCAGCCGCTGCCGGGGTCGCCGTGGCATGGGTTTTCCCCCGCAACTGCGCTACCGTCGGTGACGTTAGGGGACGCTGGTGCGCCCTGTCACGGCAGAGGTCGCGGGTTCGAGTCCCGTCGCTCCCGCTTCTACTGCATTTTCGGCCGCCTCGACGGACTTTTCGCTGCGGTGCCAACAGCGGACTCGACGCACATCACTCCTGCTGTGACGACGAGTGTCGGGCGTCGATCTGGCGCAGTCCGAGTCTCGCTGTAGCGCGCAGCAGGTCGTCGACGAAGCCGTGCGAGTCAGCGGCGTCGTCGTCGAGCTCGGCGTCGGCGGTGATGGCGAAGGCCGCGGCACGGCGCGGGCCAATGTCGTCTGGGGTGTTGAAGTCGCGGTTCAGGAGCCCGAGGGCGCGCGAGACGATCTCGGGGTGGTGTTTGGCGTGGAGACGTAGGCGCTCGGCGATGGCGGTGCCGCGTCTGGGGGTATGGCGAATGACGTAGATGAGGTCGTAGGCGTCCTTGGGCTCGGCGCGGTCACCGAACGCGAGGGCCT
>DATHOI010000865.1:0-7279 GCA_035485095.1 Polyangiaceae bacterium
GAGCTCGTCACCGGGCTCGACCTCGTCGAGTTGCAGCTTGCAGTGGCTGCAGGTCAACCCTTGCCGCCAGCGGTGCTTCAGCCAACCCTCAGCGGTCACGCTGTGGAAGTCCGGCTCTATGCGGAGGACCCCGACAAAGGGTTTTTGCCGCAGCCGGGGCGACTCGAGCAATTGGTGTTCCCGAGTGGCTTGCCTGGCGTGCGAGTGGATTCTGGCGTCGTTGCCGGTCAGGAAATTACGCCTTACTATGACCCCATGTTAGCCAAGATCGCTGCGCATGGCGTCGATCGCGCTCAGGCGTTGCAGCGGCTCAGCGCCGCATTGGCGCAGTGCACCGTGCAGCTCACGGGCCCCAAAGGGCCGCGCGCGACGAACCTCGCTTTCTTGCAGAAAGTGCTGGCTTCCGCCGAATTTCGCAGCGGAAACTACGATACCGGCTTGGCAGAGTCGCTGCAGCGCGTCTGATTCGCCGTTCGCGCCCACCCCCAAATCATGCCGAGCCCAACCACATCGGGGAGTGAAACTGCAAGTCTCGTCGCGCGCGCGCGTGCCTGGCTCGCCGCTGATCCGGATCCGCAAACACAGGCCGAGCTTGGCGCACTGATCGAGACAGAAAACATCGACGAGCTGCGCGAGCGCATGCTTTCGGATCTCGAGTTCGGTACGGCCGGCTTGCGCGGCGTCGTGGCAGCCGGTAGCGCACGCATGAACTTGGCCGTGGTGCTGCGCGTTACTCGAGCAGTGGCCGACCAACTACTCAGTCGCGTTCCGGACGCACGCGCCCGTCCGGTGATCATCGGCTGCGATGCTCGCTTGGACAGTCGACGTTTTGCGGATGCTGCGGCTCGGGTCTTGATCGCCGCTGGCATTCCCGTGAAGCGCTTCGCACAGCTCGTGCCGACGCCGTTCGTCGCGTACGCAGTGCGCGCGTATGCGGCCAGCGCGGGCATCATGATCACCGCTAGCCACAACCCGGCCGCGTACAACGGTTACAAGCTGTACTGGGAAAACGGCGTGCAAGTCATCCCGCCAACCGACAGCGAGATCGCCACGCGCATGGCTAAGCTCGGGCCAGCGCGCGCCATTCCAGTGGGGGATTTGTCGCGTCAGGAGTTGATCGGATCCGAGCTCGAGGCGCGATATTTGGCCGAGATTCGCAGCCAATTGCCGCGCATCCAAGGCGACCGCAAGCTGACCATCGCGTATACCGCGCTGCACGGCGTCGGTGCCAAGGTGGTCGAGCGTTTGTTCTCCGAGGCCGGCTACGCGCACTTCTATAGCGTGCCCGAGCAGCACGAGCCGGACGGGCACTTCCCGACCGTGCCATTTCCGAATCCGGAAGAACCCGGCGCGCTCGATCTCGCCCTCGAGCTCGCGCAGCGAAAGAACGCAGACCTGCTGATCGCGAACGACCCGGACGTCGATCGTCTCGCGATTGCAGTGCCAACACCGAGTGGCCGCTGGCTCGCGCTCAGCGGTAATCAAATAGGCTTGCTTTTAGCCGATTTCGCCTTGGCTCATCGGCTCGCGGGCGAGCGCCCGCTGGTCATCTCTTCGATCGTTTCGTCGCCCATGCTGGAGAGCGTGGCGGAGTCGCATGGCGCGCGCTGTGAGCGGGTCCTTACCGGCTTCAAATGGATTTGCACGGCGGCAAGCGTGCTCGAAGAGTCAAAAAATTATCGGTTTTGCTTCGGCTACGAAGAAGCCCTCGGTTACGCCTTGGGGCGCGCGGTGCGCGACAAAGACGGCATCAGCGCAGCGCTCGCTTTCGCGGAGCTCGCCGCCGAGGCTCGCGCTGCCGGCACGACGGTGCTCGAACGCTTGCACGCGCTGTATCGCCGCCATGGCTTATGGGTGAGCGTTCAACACAATGTGGTGCTGAAGGGTACGGCCGGCGCGACGCAGATTCAGCGGGCCATGCAGCGCGCTGTCCAAGCGCCGCCGAGCACGCTTGCCCAATTTGCCGTCAGCGCGGTGCGCAATCTACAAGTGCCAGAGGTTGGCGCGCCGAGCTGGCGAGGCCCCGCGCTGCTCGTCGAATTCGCCCTCGGAGCAGCTGGACGTGTCTTTTTGCGTCCGAGCGGCACGGAACCAAAGCTAAAATTATATGTCGATCTGCTCGCGCCGCCGACACCGAGCATGGCTCTGAGCGTGACAGAAACGATCACGCGCGAAGCCGCGCTCGACGTGGCTCGGGCGCTCGTAACGGCGCTCGGTCTCGACCAAGTCTGAAATGACTTGACCCGCGTCGAGTCCTCAAAATCCGTTGGCCTACTTGGCTCTGCGCAGCGATTGTCAAGCGCGGCGCGGCTCAGTAGGCTCGGGTTGCGACGCAGTCCTGCTGTCGTTCACTAGGAGAGTCCGCGTCATGCAGAAATTGACGAGTCTGGTCGTAGCGCTTTCGGCCGTGTCGTGGTCCGCTGTCGCGTCAGCGCAGGTATTCGGCAACAAGGGGGATGCCGCGTTCGGTGCCGAGCGCCTGATGGGCGTGCACAGCGATCACGTCTTCGAAGATCCGGCGGTGCCGAACGGCCCGGGCCGTGACTACGACGTCACCACTTTTGGCCTCGGCTTCTTTGGCCATGCGGCAGCAACGCCCTTCGATTTGCCGCGCATCGCCTTCGACTACTTCATCGCCGATCACTGGAGTCTGGGTGGCTCGCTGGCGTACCAGACCACTGACGTAACCGTGAACAATGATCGCAACGGGCCTCAAGACGCCGGCAGCACGGAGGGCTCCGAATTTTTGTTCGCGCCTCGCGTCGGCTACGCGCACATGTTCGGGCGCGTCGCGGGCATTTGGCCGCGCGCCGGTCTGACGTATCACTCCGAGTCACTTGGCAATCAGCAGACCATCAACGGCTTTGCGCTCGGGATCGAAGCGCAATTCGTGTTCGTACCTGCGCAGCACTTCGCGATCATGCTCGGCCCCTCGCTGGATGTCGACTTTACGGGGAACACGAAGCCCGACCAAGGCTCCGAGGTCGATCACGGCTACCGCTCGATCGGTCTGCAGGTCGGCTTGCTCGGTTGGATTTAGGCAACGTCGGGCGCACGCTCAATCTACGCGATCGAACGGCACCACTTCCGACGACGCCAGCCGATCGATCGCAGCTCGCACCGAGTCGCCGATCAGGCTTTCGGTTCCAACTACGGTGACGAGCAGATCCTCCTCCGATAGGCGCTTCTGCACGGCGCTGTTGGCTGCTTCGAGCGTGACGGCTTGGACGCGCTCGAGGTAGCGCGTGTAGTAGTCGTCCGGTAAGTCGTAGAGCGCCTGGTCGAGCTCCAGGCCGACGCGTTTTGCGGCAGTATCCACGGCAAAAGCATGCGAGCGGACCAAGTAGCGCTTGGCCCAAGCGAGCTCCTGCTTGGTGACGCCCTTTTCTCGGAACTCATGCAGCATGTCGAGCTCGAGGCGTAGGCAGGGGCCGGCGTCGTCGGCTTTCGGAAAGGTCCACATCGTGAACGTCTGACGCCGACGATCGAACGGCACGTTGGAGTACGCGCCGTAGGACCAGCCGCGCTTCGAGCGCACCTCCTGCGTCATGCGTGCGGTGAACGTCCCGCCAAAAATCGTGTTCGCGACCAACAGCGCAACATGGTCCTCGTCGCGTGTATGCGAGCCCAAACAACCGATCAAAATTTGGGTCTGCGTGCGCTCCGGCTTATCGACGATCACCAAGCGCCGTCCGGGAACCGCGACTGGTTCCGGAGTGCCGTCCACGGGCGCCACGCCGCTGGGCAATGCGTCGGCAATGCGTCGCGCGATCTTCGAAGCGCCAGCTGCGTCGAGATCGCCGGAGAACGCGAACACCAGATTGTCGCGCACGAAGCCACGCTTGAACACGCTCTCTACGTCAGCGCGCGTGATCTCGGGCACGCTCTTGGCGGTGCCGGAGACCGAGCGGCCATACGGATGCGCGCCAAAGAAACGGCGCCGAAAAAAGCGCCGCGCAAGACCGCGATCGTCGTCGAGCGCGTCGGTCAGCTCAGCCAGCGTTTCTCGCTGCAGGCGCTCGAGCTCCGCCGCGGCGAGCCCGGGTCGCGCCAAAACGTCGACCAGAACGTCCACGAAGGCATCGAGCGAGCGCGAGATGACGGTGGCTTGAAAGACCATCGTGCTGTGCGCTACGTCGGCCCCAAGGGACGCGCCGAGCGAGTCGATCCGCGTGTCGATGTCATGCGCTTCGAGGCCTCCAGCCGTGCGGCGCATGAGCCGAGAGAGCAACCGTGTCGAGCCCTCCTTGTTGGGTGCATCGAGCAAAGCGCCGGTTTTCAAGCCGACACTGATGGACACGAGCGGCAATGCACGTGACGTTTCGAGCAACACCGCGGCGCCGCCCGCATTTTCGAGCCGAACCACCGTCGCAACCGAGCCGCTCATTGTGCCGCCTCCGCGTCGCTCGCTGCTAGATCCGGACGCACGACGATGACACTGCGATAGCGCGGCAGCAGGTAGCGGCGCGCCACACGGACCAGATCGCTCGCCGTGACGCGGCGTGTAGTTTCCAGACGCTCGAAGGCGGCGCCCGGCCGCCCGAGCACCGTCTCGTAGAAGCCGAGCGTCGAAGCTTTGCCGTCCACCGTCTCCAGCCCTGCAAGCAACCCGAGCTCGAGTCGAGCCGAGGCGCGCGCGATCTCTTCGGGCGTGATGGGCTCGACTTGAATTCGCGCGAATTCGGCGTCGATCACGGCTAGCAATTTCTCTGCGCTCTGGCCCTCTCGTGCCGAAGCAAACACCTCGAACAAGCCCGGATCGCGGAATGGCCCGACGAACGCGCGAACTTCCGTGCACAGCTCCAGCTCGCGAACCAACTTCTGGTGCAAACGGCTGGCTCGCCCGCCAAAGAGCACTTCAGCCAGTAAGGAGAGGGCGGGGTGGTCGAAATCTCCCATGGCCGGACTGTGATAACCGACGACGAGCTTCTCGGTCGTGGTCGGCTTGGTCACCTCGACGCGGCGTTCGGCAGTCTGAGGTGGCTCGGGCCGAACGTCCTCGATCGGCAAAACGCTGGCCGGCAGCGCGCCATACGCGCCTGAAAGCCGCTTGAGCAGTGCCGCTTCGGCTACGTCCCCGACGATCACCAAGACGGCATTGTTCGGCGCGTAATACGTCCGATAAAACTCCAGGCAATCCTCGGTGGTGAAGCCCTCGATGTCTTTCATCCAACCGATCGTCGGCCAGCGGTAAGCGTGGCTGTCGAACGCCGTTGCCCAGAGCAGCTCGCTGACGGCGCCTTCCACGTCGTCGTCGACGCGATAGCGACGCTCGTTCGCCACCACCTCTTTTTCGCTCTTCACCTGCGGATCGCGCAAGACCAAGCGGCTCATGCGCTCCGACTCGAGCTTCACGACGAGGGGCAACTGATCCTTTGGGATCGACACGTTGTACTGCGTGAAATCCAACCAGGTGGAAGCGTTGCTTTCGGCGCCCGCCTCCTCGAGCTTGCGGTCGAACTCGCCCGCCTTGCGCCCCTCGACCTCATTGAACATCAGGTGCTCGAACAAATGCGCGAGCCCTGTTTTGCCTTCGCGTTCGTGCCGCGAGCCGACGCGAAACCAGGTGTGGTAGGCGATGACCGGCGCGCTGTGATCCTCGCAGAACAAGAGCTCGAGCCCGTTGCCGAACCGGAAGCGCTCGACGTTCAGCGCCGGCCCGAAGGCGACGGTTTCCAAGTGCGTGACCTGCCCGTCCGGGGTCGCGCTCGCGTTCAGTTCCGCGATGCGCTTGGCGCGCAGCTTCGAAGCAGAGCTACTCATATCCTTCCTCTGTAACGATGGAACCCGATTCCCGCAAGAGTGCAACTCCGACTGAGCGCCGGGAGCGCGGCATCGAGCTTAGTAAAATTCGGGCCGGTCAGGTCTCGAGCTTCAAGATGGCCAGGAACGCTTCCTGCGGGACTTCCACGCTGCCCACGGACTTCATGCGCTTCTTGCCCTCCTTCTGCTTCTCCAGGAGCTTGCGCTTGCGGCTGATGTCACCGCCGTAGCACTTGGCGGTCACGTCTTTGCGCATGGCGCGCACGGTTTCACGGCTGATCACCTTGGCACCGATCGCGGCTTGAGTCGCGACCTCGTACTGTTGGCGCGGGACGAGCTCTTTCAGCTTGGCCGCGAGCGCACGCCCGCGCGCGTACGCCGTGTCCTTGTGGACGATGATGCTCAGCGCGTCGAGCGGCTCGCCATTGAGCATCATGTCGAGCTTCACCAAGTTGTCGGCGCGATAGCCAGTGATCTCGTAGTCCATGCTGGCATAGCCGCGCGAGGCGCTCTTCAGCCGATCGTGAAAGTCCAAAATCACTTCCGCCAGCGGCACCTCGTAGGTGACGACGACGTGATCCTTGGTCGCGAAGTTGAGGCCGAGCTGCGTACCGCGGCGCTCCTCGCACAACGCCACCGTCGGTCCGACGTATTCCGCCGGAACGTGCACCGTGAGCTTCAGGATGGGCTCCTCGATGGTGTCGATGTCGCCGACGGGCGGCATCTTGGACGGATTGTCCACGCGCACCGTCTCGCCATTTTTGGTATGCGCGATGTAAACCACGCTCGGCGCCGTGGTGATGAGATCCAGGTTGTACTCGCGCTCGAGCCGCTCCTGGATGATTTCCATGTGCAAAAGGCCAAGAAAGCCGCAGCGAAAGCCGAAGCCGAGCGCATCCGACGTATCCGGATCGAAGCTGAACGAAGAGTCGTTCATGTGCAGCTTGGCCAGCGCGTCGCGTAGATTTTCGTACTCGGCCGAGTCGGTCGGGAAGATGCCGGCGAACACCATCGGCTTCACTTCCCGAAAGCCGGGCAGCGGCTCGGTCGCGCCGTGGTGAAAGGTAGTGACCGTGTCGCCAATCTTCGTATCTTCGGTCGATTTGATGTTCGCCGCGACGAAGCCGACCTCGCCTGGGCCGAGCTCGTCGATCGATACCGGGTGCGGGTTGTAGCAGCCCATCTCGGTCACGTCGTAGTGGCGACCGGTGGCCATGAACTTCATGCGGTCGCCCTTTTTGAGCGTGCCATCCATGACGCGGAGCATGACCACGGCGCCGCGATAGCTGTCGTACCAGCTATCGAAGAGCAGAGCGCGGAGCGGCGCATTCGGGTCGCCAACGGGTGGTGGCACGCGGTCGATGACCGCTTCCAACACTTCGAGCACGCCGACGCCGGTTTTGCCGCTGGCGAACAGCGCCCCGCTGCAGTCGAGGCCGATCACTTCCTCGATCGACCCGCCACTTCGTTCCCAAAGCCCCCGGCTGAGTGGTCCACTCCCACAGCCCAAATCGAG
>DATHOI010000866.1:0-9769 GCA_035485095.1 Polyangiaceae bacterium
CGGGGACAAGTGCAGCCCGGGCGTGCTCGCCAAGGCATGGATGTACGTCGGCATCGTGCGCGGCAGCGGCAAGAACGACCAGAACGGGGCGAAGGACGCCTTTCAGAAGGCGCTCGCCATCGACCCGAACGTCAAGCTCGACACGCAGCTCGCGACACCCGAGACGCAGACCACGTTCGGCAACCTGGGCGGAGCCGGCGCTACCGCTGCCCCGGCAGAGAAACCTGCCAAGGCCGCCGCCGCCGCCGCCCCCGCGAACGAAGACGCGGGTGACAAGGGTGGGCTCAAATGCACGCCCGACGTGCGTGAGGTGCAAACGCGCCGCCCGATTCCCATGCAGTGCACGAGCGACGAAGAAGCCGCGAGCATGGAGCTCCGCTACAAGCCGTTCGGCGCGGACGCCTGGAAGACCGTCAAAATGAAGAAGAAGGACGACGCCTTCCGCGGGGAAATCCCGTGCGACGCCACCGGTTCGGCCGGCACGCTCAAGGTGTACGTCCGGGCCAAGGACGCAGCGGGCGAGAGCGTCGACTCGTTCGGTTCGAAGTCCAAGCCAATCGAGTTTCAGCTCAGTGAGACCAGCGCCGCGGAGCCGCCCACTTACGAGGGCGAGGAGGCCCCCGCGCGCTGCGTCGCCAAAGAGGAATGTCCGCCGGACTTTCCGGGCTGCCAGGACAAGCCCAAGCGCGGCGAGAAGGATTGGGGAGCCGCCTGCGACAACTCGATGGAGTGCAAGGAGGGCCTGCTCTGCAACAGCGGCACGTGTGAAGCCGCTCCGGCGTGCGAGACCAACGCAGACTGCGAAACGGGCTCATGCGTCGACAACAAGTGCAGCATCGGGGACGTGAGCAGTCCGCCCTCGGCGTACAAGAAGAACTGGATCGGCCTGCATTTCGCGCAGGACATCGCGATCATCGGTGGCTCGAACGTGTGCTCGGCCAATTCGCAGGCCAATAACGGCTTTGCTTGCTACGACACCGGCTCGACCACTGTCCCGTACAATGGCGAGCCATACCCAGGCGCCGGCATTGCCACCGGAACGGTCGTGGCAACGCACCGAATTTTGGTCAGCTTCGATCACGCATTCAGCCCGAACATCACGCTCGGCGGCCGCGCCGGGTTCGCGTTCGGCGGCGGCCCGCCAGCGGGCAAAGTAGTCGGCGGCGCGGCTGGAACCTCCTTCCTACCGGCGCACCTCGAAGCTCGGCTCGCATACTGGTTCGGCAAAGGCGCGCTCAGCAAAAAGGGGCTACGCCCTTACGCGCACGTGGGCGGCGGTCTGGCCCAGGTCGACGCGAAGGTGAAGGTCACCGTTCGCGAGTGCGGAGGGCTAAAGGACGATGGTAAAGACCCGAACGCCCCCGGCTACCTCTGCTCGTTGGGGCAGCCCGGCGTGGCCAGCGATCAGTACGGTACCTACGACCCAAACAACCTCCCCACGCAGCAGCTCGATGCCTGGAAGAAGATGGGTCAGGGCTTCCTCACGGCGGGTGGCGGTGTGGTGTACGCCTTCAATGAGAAGCTGGGCGCTCAGCTCAACGTCAACCTGATGCTGATGGTGCCCACGACCGGC
Organism: Polyangiaceae bacterium; assembly: GCA_035485095.1. Classification (GTDB taxonomy): domain Bacteria; phylum Myxococcota_A; class Polyangia; order Polyangiales; family Polyangiaceae; genus PMG-095. The sequence goes on from DATHOI010000866.1 coordinate 1,574, forward strand.
ATCGTGATTCAACCTTCGCTCGGCATCGTTTACGGGTTCTGAGCAGGACGCCCCGCGAGTCCCGCGTGCCATTCAGCGGCGCGCGGGCGGCGCGCGCCCGATGCGGCGTAGCACTTCTTGCAAGTCCTCCCAGACTTCACGCTTGGCCGGCGGATTGCGCAGCAAGTACGCCGGATGAAACGTGGGCATGACTGGGATCTGGCGTAACGTCTTCCATTTGCCGCGCATGCGCGTGATGCCTTCGGTCGTGCCGAGCAAGCCTTGCACGGCGGTGGCACCGAGGGCGACGATCACCTGCGGGGCCACTAGCTCGAGCTGCTCATTCAAGTACGGCATGCAGGCGGCCATCTCGTCGGGCTCGGGTTTGCGATTCTCTGGCGGCCTGCACTTCACGACGTTGCACACGTAGACTTCGTCTCGATCGAAGCCCATGGCGAGGATCATGCGATCGAGCAACTGCCCCGCTTTGCCAACGAACGGAAAGCCCTGGGCGTCCTCATCGGCTCCGGGCCCTTCCCCAACGAAGCACACCCCAGAGCTGCCCGTACCGCGCGCGAACACGGTTTGCTTGCGATGTGCGGACAGGCCACAGCGGGTGCACGGGCGGATCTCCTCCGCTAATACCTGAAGCCGCTGCTGACGCTCGGCCGCGGAGCGCGGCTCGCTGCCGGCAAGCGCCGGCTCAACCGCCAGCTGCGACGGCACCTCGAGCGCCATGCTCTGCGACGCCCGCTCCACGCTCGGCAGCGCAAGACGCGGCGCAGAGCCCAAGCTCGCGCCGGCCGCAGGCGCATTGGATGCGCGCTCCACTCCCAGCGCGCCGGTCGCGGCTTGCCATTCGAGGTGCACGCGCAGTGCACGCGTCAAAAAGCGAAGCTCCTCCCGCTCCGCGTCGTCGCTCAAGGCCGTGCTCTCCGACTGCATTGGGTCATGGTGACTCGCGCGGTCAGTGACCGTGAGCGGTGAGGAAGCGCTCCGCGTCGAGCGCGGCCATACAGCCCGTGCCTGCAGCGGTGACGGCTTGGCGGTACACCCAATCGGCCACGTCACCTGCGGCGAATACGCCCGCCACGCTCGTGCGCGTCGTGCCCGGTTCGACCTTCAAATAGCCGTTGTCGTGCACCTCCAGCTGGCCCTTGAACAGATCCGTGAGCGGCGTGTGTCCGATCGCGACGAATAGCGCGCCCACGTCGATCTTGCGGGTATCCCCGGATTTCAGGTCCTTGACGCGCACGCCCGTCACTTTGTCCAGCGATACGTCGAGCACCTCGGTCACGACGTGATTGCGCAGCACGCGAATCTTCGGATTGGCGAAGACGCGCTCTTGCATGGCTTTCGAGGCGCGAAATTCCTCTCGGCGATGGATCAGCGTCACGTTTCCGCACAGGCCCGCGAGGTAGCTCGCCTCTTCCATCGCGGTGTCTCCGCCGCCGACGACGACCACGTCTTGCCCGCGAAATAGCGCGCCGTCGCACACTGCACAGGCACTAACGCCTTTGTTCTTGAGCTGTTCCTCGGTGTCGAGCCCAATGTAGTTGGCACGCGCGCCAGTCGAGATGATGACCGTCTGCGCCAGGTGCAAAATGTTCTCGTCCTCACCCACCCAAACCTTGAACGGCCGTGACGAGAAATCGACTTTCTGCACGTCCGCCGTGATGAGCTCGACCCCTTGGTGCTCGGCCTGCGCACGAAACGCCGCCATCAGATCTTGCCCAGAAACCCCTTTGGGGAAACCGGGGAAATTCTCGACCTCGGTCGTAAACATGAGCTGCCCGCCCGGAATCAAACCGCCCGCGTTGAAGCCCTCGACGCATAGTGGCTGCAGGTTCGCGCGCGCCGCATAAATGGCCGCTGTCAGGCCCGCCGGGCCCGAGCCAATGATCAACACTTTGTGGAGGCGCGGTTCGCTCATACGGCCCGGTCTAGCATTTGTGTGCTGGGGCGTGGAGGCAGCCTTTCGGCTAAGTTCAACCGAGCAAAATCTCAGGACGAAATCACAAGATCGATGGACGGCAGCAAGCAGTGGTCTGACTCACCCGGCCAGTATGCGGCGAGGGGCCTCTCCGAAGAGCGTTCTGATGTTTAAACTTAGACATCAGATTTCGCGTGCACAGGCGGCCTCGCGGCGACGGCAGCGCGACGGGAGCTGCTTCGAAGAGCACGGGCGGCGCGACACCTAACGGCGTTAGACGCGCAACGCTGGCGATTTTTGTGGTGGCGGAGCGCGACGCGCCGTGAGGCGGTTCTCGGTGGTTGACGCCGAGTGACGCCGAAGGCTGCGCCGTCGTGGGACGGCGCGCGTGACCATCGAAGATTCCGACCGAACGTCAGTCCATGATCGGGCTGGCTTTGAGCGCCGCTTTGCCCTCTTTCACGTACACGCTGAATTTTACGCGCTTGGCGCCGTGGCGATTGCGTAAATCTTCGTTCTTCTTCTTCAGCGTTTGCTCGAACTTTTCGTAAGTGAAGCCGTCGGTGGTCTCACCGCACTGCTGCTTCAGGCTCACGAATTCGTTGAACACGGCGTGCCATTCGGCGAGCTCGGCCGGCGCGCTACCCCAACCCGCGAGCTCGGCACCGCCGGGACGCCCGGGCGGTGACGGCAACCGGCGTTGTCCCGAACCATCGTCTCCGGACGCTTCGGGCATCGTCATCTCGAGCCCGGGCGCGGGCGAGCCCGGTCGACCCGGTGCGCGCGGCAATCTCGGATTCGACGGCGCGCTCGGCACGTTGCGAACGGGCGCCGAGTTCGGCGCGGTGGGCGATGGCATGCTCGATGGGTCGCCGGGGAAGCTGAACGCGCTCATTTGCGGCTGATCCGGAATGTCCCCGAGCACTTGCTTCATGTCGGCTGGACCGCGGCGCGGGCCGCCGCCTTTGGCGAGCACCGCGTCCATGCCGTCGTTCAGATCCGAGGCGATCTTGCGAAATAGGCCGCGGAAGCGACTCGGTTGCAGCTGATCGGTTTCGCCTTTGGCCAGCCGCGCTGCTTCGCTTTGGAAGATTCGAATCGGCCGAGTGTGCTCGAACACCGAGAAGATGATGCCGATGGCGGCCGCAGCGATCGCGATCGCGATCGCCAGCGGCAGGTTGCCCTTCTGCTTGTCTTTGTCGTCCGCGGTCTTGAAAAAGCCGAGTGGGCCGTCCACCGCGACAGGCAAGCGCGCGACCGCAAAGCCCGCACCGAGCTGCCAAGCTTCACCCGGCAACTTCGAGTATTGAACGCCGAGCAAGCCGCCGATCGTGCGCACCTTGCTGCGCCCCTTGTCTTTGTATTCCTCGTCTTGATCGAGCGAAGCCATGTCGCCCACGATCTGATCCAGCTGACCGATCGCGAACCCCTCAGGGGCACCTGAAGAGACCCGCTCACCGTTGGCGTAGAACGCGATCGCGGCACCCGTGCGCGACGAGAGCTCGCGCGCGAAGCGATCGTCCATGATACGCGCGCCGATGATCGCGCCCGCCGGCAACGAGCCCGTGTCGAATTCGACTGGGCGCGTCACGACGCGGTAAATGCGATCCAGAATCAGGGTGTCGTCTCGCACGTAGCCACGGAGCGCGTCGGCCACGACGGGGTAGCCGCCGAGCTCGAAGTCACTCATGCCGCTAGCTTGCTCGTAACCGAGGTACGCGACGACGCGACCCGCCTGATCGACCGCGAATACCGCGTCGAACTGATCGTCTTTCGGAATGGACGCGTTGACCTTCTTCAAAGCGGTGAGGACCTTGTCCTTCGCTTCTTCCGGCACCTTGTTCTCGGAATCGCTCGACTTCTGCAAGTACTTCGAGATGTCGGGGTCGACACCGAACTGAATCAAGCGACCAGAGCGCTGGCGTGCGTCGTCACGCAGGTACCAGCCGACGACCTGCGAATCGGAGGACAGAGCCTCGCCCATCGCGCGCGCGCCGGCGCGGTTGTACATGTTGGTCGCGATCGACATCACGAAGATCGCGAGCCCCAAGAGCAGACCGAGCAGGACGTACCAAAATCGTGAGAGCAACATCGCTTATTTCGCGCCTTCTTTGGGCTTGTCGTCGCTCGGTTTGTCGTCAGCCGGTTTGTCGTCACTGGCCTTTGGACCGCCAGAGTCGACCTTGATCGGCTGCTTCAACTCGAGATCTTTCTCGGTCACGGTAACCGGCATCGGCGCACCCACCTTCTTGCCCGAAAAGTAGGCTTGCAGGGTGTAGTCGCCCGGCTCCTGGATGCTGAGCGAGAATTCGCCCTTCATCGAGGGATAGGCCACGGCGGCCACGTTCGGCTCAGCGACGATCCACATGCGAAGGCTGGGTGCCGCCTCGTCTCGAATCTCGAATACGCCAGCCTCGGGCACCGACCAATCGCGCGTCGCGCCGGAGGCAGTCTCGCTGGACGCGAACGTCTTGATGCCGACGCCGTAGATCTTGTGCTTGAACGGGTCGGTGTTCTGAAAGGTGAGCCGCGTGCCGGGCGTGACGACGATCGTCACCGGCGTCGTGCGACCACCTCCCACGCGAATCAAGACGGGCGGCTGCGCCTTCTGCGGACCGGCCGCGATCGCCGCGACGCACAGCTCCTTCGGGATGTGCGGGAACGGACGGCGAAACTCTGCGCGCACCGTGGGCACGGGCTCACGAAACGAGTAGCCGTGGTTCGTCGGGTCCTTGGCCTCCGCCCAGACCGGGTTTTGCAGCGAGCGAAAGCCGGTGAACTGACCTTTGATGTGCGCCGCGTCGGCGGTGCTCGAGAGCAGGGTCAGCCCCGCAGACAGGAGCAGCGCGGCCGAACCGCGCATGCGAGCGAACCGTGATGACCCAAAAGGGTTGTGGCGAGCGTTCATTGCCGCGTCACGGTAATCTACCGAAGCCGCCAACGGAAGCGCGGATTTCGAGCACAAAAGGCGAATGGGCCGGCATGTTGTGCCGACCCATTCATAGGCTCCTGACCACGTGAGTCGCGAGGCGTGATGAGTACTCCGAACCCCTAGCTTAGCTAGGTGGGAAACTCTTATTTCGCGGCTTCCGGCTTCCCGGTGAGGTTTTCCGGGCCTAGCTCTCCACCACGAACTCGTTTCCCGATTCAGAATGCTTGTAAGGGATTCGTTAGTACTGCCTCCCGGGCTCTGCAGAGGGAGCCGAACTTCATCGTATGGACGGCGGCTCTATTGTCAACGGTTGCGGCCGCCGATTTCTCGAAAATTCTTCATTATTTCAAAACGTTGTGAACAGGGATCGGGGTTCGGCCGTGGGCGCTTCGGAGGGCTCGATCGGCGCGCCGGCCGACCCTTGACAGTGGCCCCGATACGCGGGGCTTGCTGGGCGTTACCGAAAACTGGGCCGATGCGTGGCTTATCCGCCACCTTCCGCGCATGAGTTTCGCAGCAATTCCCGCAGAAGTTGATGGCTTTGGCTCGGGCGAGGTTGGCCTCGTCGGACCCGAGGTACTGCGCGAGCTGCTCCGCTCGGCGGACGAAGACGGTTTCCTGTCGGTCGTGCTCACGCCGCCCGGACCGGGTCAGCGCGGCGAGCTCGCCCTGGTGATCTCCGAAGCGATCGATTCGGCACTCGAGCAGCGCGGCGCATGCGCGCCGGGCGTCGGTGCCGCGACGGACCTCGGCTCGTCACTCAGCGATCAGTTGTACCGCGCGCGCTTGGTCGAGCTGCGTGGGCTCGCGCTCTCGCTGCCTACGCTGGAGGGCATCGCGAATCTCGCCGGGGCGCTCGACGCGGAAGATAGCGCCGTGCTTCGCTGGTGGGTCGCGGCGACGCGCGAGCGCCCGGTGCGTTTCTACATCGACGCATGCAACCGCTACGCGGGCGTGTACGACCGCCCGACCGCACTGCAAGATCTGCTCGATCGGCGCCCGCGCGCTGCGCAATCGACACCTCCTGCGCTCGCGCCCGAGGTGTCCGCGAGCTCGGAGGCGATGGAGCTTTCAGCGCCACCGCCGCTCGTTGCATCACGCGAAGACAGCGTGAGCCAAGCGCTCACTTCTGAGACGGACAGCGGTCCGTGCGACGACGCCCCAGCGAACGCTCCGGAGAGCTTAGCTGAGTTGCCCGTCGACGCGGTGGCTTCCAGCGATTTTAGCGCTGAATTCGTGGCAGCGCTGGACGAAGCCGAGCCGGCGACGGAGACGGCCCTCACGCCGAGTCCCTGCATTGCGATCGAGGCCGCTCCGCGCGAGGCCGTCGCCGAAGCATCCCCGGCACAGGCCGTCGCAAGCGAGGCAGAGGTGGTGGCGCGTGCTCACGAAGAGAGCGCGCCGATCGCCGGCGAGGGCGATGCGGACGATTTGGTGTTCGCGCGCGGTCCGCTTTTCCCCAACGCGGAGAGCGAATGGCGCACCTGGTTGCACGAGCTCGAGGCCGCGCGTGGACCCAAGCCGCTCGCGGCGGTCGAGCGCATGTTCGTTACGAACTACGTGCCGCTGTGCGACGCGCTCGCGCGCGGCATCGCGGGCCCCGAGGCGAAGAAGACGCTCGACACTTGGTCGTCGAGCTTCGAGCAAAGTTACAAGGAGGCGTTCGACGCGCTGCGCGTGCGCGGCAAGCGCCCGACGATGGTGCTCGATGTGCCAGAGCTAGCGCTGCGCATGGGCCGCTTGCATGGCGCTCGCTCGGTGCAGCTCGTGCTCGTGGATGGCCTGCGCTTCGACCTTGGCTTGCGCGTCGAACAACGGCTGCGCGCCCTGCTCGGCCAGAGCGCAGCGCTCACGGAACGCCTGCTTTTGTGGTCCGCCCTGCCCGCGACGACTGCCGTGCAGCTCGAGCTGATCGGGCGCGGCGCCGAAGCCCTGCGCGAGTTCACGGGCAACGTCGATTCCGAGGTGCCAGTCGCTCGCGGTCGCATGGCCACGACGCTGCGCCGGATCAAAGCCGGCCATCGTGAGCTGCTCAAGCTCGACGTGGTCGAGTCGCGCGTGTCTGAGCCCGACGGCGACGAGATCACGCGCCTCGACGACGTCGCGGACGAGACGGCGCGCGCGCTCGGTTCGTACATGAAGCGCTTGCCCGCTCGGACCTTGGTCATGGTCTTCGGTGATCACGGCTTCTGTCTCGATCCGCGCGGTGGCGGCACGACGCGCGCTCGTCATGGTGGCGCTTCCCCCGAAGAAGTGTTGGTCCCGGCGTTCGCGTGGCTCGTGGGCGGCGTGCACTGACACCTGGAAAAGGCGGGCCTCTGTGAGCTCGCTTGCCAGAGCCCGCGTTGCGGTATCTGACGCGTCGGCGCAGTGCCCACGCCCCAGCTCTCGGTCAATCCGTATCGCTCGCGCTGCCGGAGCTGGCGGAGCTCGCGCCGCCGGCGCCGCTCGGCATCGGGTTCTGCTCTTTCTCGAGGTAGCGGAAGATCGTACGCGGATCGACGCCGAGATCACGGGCGGTTTGGGTGCGGTTGCCGTTGTTGCGCTCGAGCACCTCGAGCACGTATTGGCGCTGAAAGTCTTCTTTGGCCTTCTCGAGCGGGACGATCACGGACTGCGCTTCTGCGCCCAAGTCCAGGTCGTCCGGGCCAAGCAAGGTTTGATCGCAGAGCACGAGCGCCTTTTTGATGCGATTTTCGAGCTGCCGGATATTGCCGGGCCACGGATATTTCTTGATCGCAGCCAGGGCCTGCGGCGAAAAGCCGCGCACGGCGCTCTTCAGCTCGTCGGCGAATTTGCTGAGCAACGCTTTGGCGATGATGAACACGTCGTCACCACGCTCGCGCAGCGGTGGCAGCCACAGGTTCACGACGTTGAGGCGATAGTAGAGATCCTCCCGGAATTCTCCGGTCTTGATCATCTCGTCCAAATTGCGGTTCGTCGCGGCGACCACACGGATGTCGCACTTTTCTGGGCGATTGTCGCCGACGCGGAACACCACGCGCTCTTGCAACGCGCGCAGCAGTTTGACTTGCATGCCGAGCGGCAGCTCTCCGATTTCGTCGAGGAAGAGCGTGCCGCAATCGGCTTGTTGGAATTTGCCGGCGCGGCTGGCGATGGCGCCCGTGAACGCCCCCTTGACGTGCCCGAACATCTCACTCTCGATGAGATTTTCGGGAATTGCGCCGCAATTGACGGTCACGAACGGACCGTTCACCCGGTTGCTACGGCGATGCAGCTCACGCGCGATGAGCTCCTTGCCGGTGCCCGTTTCGCCGGTGATGAGCACGCTGATGTCGGTGGTCGCGACTTTTTGCAGCTTCCTAAACACTTCCATCATCGAGGCACAGGC
>DATHOI010000867.1:0-5299 GCA_035485095.1 Polyangiaceae bacterium
CCCGAGCCCGTCACCCCTGAGCCTGTGCCACCGCCACCTGCACTGCAACCTAAGGCAGGTAAAGCCCCGAGAACGATGGCTGTAGCGAGCGTTTTGCGCAACATGAAGGATCCTCCGAATAAAACCTGGAACCGATTCCCGCCCCACGAAACTTGCAACATCGGAGCTTGAAGTGCACGAGAAAAATGGGGCGCAATCGATATGCCAAGGTCGTTGACCTACCGCGCCCGCATGGCGCAGTGAGTCGAAACGGGGAACCGTTCCCATAAATTTGGCTTTGCGCGAGAATTTCGACGAGCCGGTCAGAGCTCGACGAGCCGGTCAGAGCTCGACGAGCGGAGCGCCGGGTTGGCTAAACCCCATCAATTCCCTGGGTTTCGCGCGTTTGCTGGAGCGCGTGCTACAACGCGCGCCATGTCCTTGGTCGAGCTGCGGGTGCCGTCCCGGTCGCGGAAGCGCGCACCGAACGCCGCCTTTTTGCCCACGACCCGCGCGGATCTGGACGAACGAGGTATCGCCGAGCTCGACATCCTGATCATCACGGGCGACGCCTACGTGGACCACCCGGCGTTCGGGCCGGTGTTGATCGCGCGCTTCTTGGAGGCGCGCGGGTTCAAGGTCGGGCTGATCGCGCAACCGGACTGGCGCACCACGGACGACATCGCGCGCATGGGTCGCCCCAAGTTGTTCGTCGGCGTGACCGCCGGCAACCTCGACTCGATGCTGAACAAGCTCACCGCGCAAAAGAAGATGCGCGGCGAAGATCAGTATTCGCCAAACGGGCAAACCGAGGCTCGTCCGAATCGCGCCAGCATCGTGTACTCGAACCTGTGTCGGCAGGCGTTTCCGGGCTTGCCGATCGTGCTCGGCGGCATCGAGGCGTCGCTCAGGCGCATCGCACACTACGACTATTGGTCGGACTCCGTACGACGCTCGATCTTGCTCGACGCCAAGGCCGACTTGCTGGTGTTCGGCATGGGCGAGCGCGCCGCCTGGGAAATCGCGCGGCGCCTCGCCGATGGCGAGCCCGTGAGCGCGCTCAGTGACGTGCGTGGCACGGCGCACGTCAAAAACAACCCTGCGGAGTGGGAGCTGCTCGCGGCGGAGCCGAGCCGCTTCGTGCGGGATGGCAAGGTCGTGCTCCTGCCTTCGTACGAAGAGGTGAGCAGCGACAAACGGGCATTTGCCACCATGTCGCGGCTGTTCCAGTTCGAAACCAACGCGCACAATGGGCGCGCGCTGTTGCAAGTGCACGGCAAGCAAGCGGTGTTTTTCAATCCCCCGGCGTTGCCGCTCGCCGAGAGCGAGATGGACGGCCTGTATGACATGCCGTTCACGCGTCGCCCGCATCCGGACTACGACGGCTCGCGCATCCCCGCGTACGATACCGTCAAAGAGTCGATCGTGACGATGCGCGGTTGCTTTGGTGGCTGTACCTTTTGCAGCATCACCGAGCACGAGGGGCGCATCATTCAGAGCCGCTCGGCCGACAGCGTGCTCCGTGAAGTGCGCCAGTTGTCGCGCATGTCGGGCTTCAGCGGCGTGATCTCCGATGTCGGTGGCCCGACTGCGAACATGTACAAGATGGCGTGCAAGGACGAGCGCACCGAGAGCGCGTGCCGCAGGCTGTCCTGCGTGCACCCCGGCGTGTGCGACAACTTGAAGACCGACCACCAGCCACTGATCGATCTGCTCCGTAAAGTACGCGCAGAAAAGGGCGTAAAGCGCGTGTTCATCGCCTCGGGCATTCGCTATGACTTGGCCGAGCGCAGCCCTGAGTTCATCACAGAGCTTGCCAAGCATCATACGGGCGGCCAAGTGTCGGTTGCGCCCGAGCACTCGAATCCGGAAGTCTTGAAGAAGATGAAGAAACCGGGCATCGAGGTGTACGAGCGCTTCGCACAAGCCTTCTGCCAAGCCAGTGAAGCCGCCGGCAAAGATCAATATTTGGTGCCGTACTTCATCACCGGACACCCGGGCTCGACTTTGATGGATACGATCGACCTGGCGCTGTACTTGAAACGTCAGAACCTGCGCCCACGCCAGATTCAGGATTTCATTCCTACGCCGATGGCGATCGCGACGGCCATGTACTACACGGGGATCGACCCGCTCACCCAAGAGCCCGTGTATACCGCCCATGATCTGCGCGAAAAACGCATGATGAAGGCGCTCCTCTTTTGGTGGGACGTGACGCACCACCCGCTCGCGCGCGAAGCCTTGAGGAAAGCGGGGCGCGCCGATCTGATCGGTCGCGGTCCGCAACACTTGGTGCCACCGGACTACGGCGTGGCTACGCCGCTCGCTCCGGGTCGCGGAGCGCGTGACGCGGGCAGCACGCGCAAGCGCGTCCCGAACAAGCACCCAGCGCGCTCGCGCTGAGCCGCATCAGCCCGTGGCGCGGGCTCTCGCGAGCGTGTCTTTGATGCGCTTGTGGCGCGCGAGCAGGAACAACAAGTGCCCGGTGTAGAAGCGGCGCAGCGTCCGACGGCTGATCGCCGGCAGCTCCTCACCGCTGGGCGTAACCTTTTTGCAATCACTGGCGACGCACAAAAGAAGCTGAATTTCACGGCCGGAGAACCAATTCGAGAGCACCGACCCGAGCTCGCCGAAGGGCTTGCTCGGGTCGCCGCGCTTGACGATCATTTTCCGGATCTCTTGGCGTGTCAGTCGGTCGAACGGGGCGCTGGCGGTCGCCGCGGTGAACAATGCCGTGAAGTTGTCTTCATCGAGCTCACCCTTCACGTTGAACGTGCCAGTGTCGTACGGATGTTTGCCGCGCGCGATGTCGCGCACCGAGACCTTCGTCGATGGTTTGCCTTGGGTCAGGTAGCCGAGAAACAGATTGATCAAAATCGTGAGCAGGCCAGCGATGAAGGCGCCCACGCCCACGCCGCGTAGACCGTGAAACGTCTGTGACATCGTGATCTCGCCGTCGCCGTCGGGATCGAAGTAGCTGACGTGGCGCTCGAGAACGGTGAGTGGTTCGGTGTCTGACATTGGCCCCTCGAGATATCGCCCGCCAGAATCGCATTTGGCGGCTCGGAAAAAAAGGACCTGACAATATGACCATCCGCGCGAGCGTCACACGCAATGCTCGCGTGAGAACGCGCCGAGGCCGGCAAATAAACGCAGCGCAATGGCGTGTGGAACAGCCTGACGCCGGGCTTGGCGCTTGCGGCTCGACAAAACCCCGGGCTACGGTTGGCTTTTCGGAGAGGAGAGAGAGTGTCGGCGAACCGCGCGTCGATAGAGTTCGGAGGAACCGAACGCTTCGTGCTCGAAGGCCGGCTCGGTGAGGGCGGGATGGGGGTCGTGTATCGCGCGCGTGATGCGGAGACGACGCTGCCGGTCGCGCTGAAGACCATGGCTTACGTCGAGCCTTCCGCGCTACTCCGTTTCAAGAACGAGTTCCGCGCCCTGGCTGATATTTCGCACCCGAACGTGGTTCAGCTTTACGACCTCGTATCCGAGGGCGAGCACTGGTTTTTCACCATGGAGCTGCTCGACGGGGTGGATTTTCTGCGCTGGGTTCACCATGGCGAAGGCGCGCCGTTGGATCTCAGCCCGCTGCTCACACCCTGGACCGACAAAGGGGAAACTTGGGATTCTGCGTCGCCCACGTTGGACGCGGGACAATTGCCCGAGGCGACATCGTCGACCTCGGGAGTGATGAGCGCGACGCGCGTACCCGGCGCGACGCGCCTGTGTGACGTCGAGCGGCTGCGGCCCGCGCTGCGTCAGCTCGCGGAAGGTGTGCTGGCTATCCACACGGCGGGCAAGTTGCATCGCGATATCAAACCGTCCAACGTGCTCGTGACGCGTGACGGGCGCGTGGTCTTGCTAGATTTCGGCGTGGTTGGGGATCTGACGACGGCCCGAGACAACCCGCGCATAGAAGATCAAATCCTGGGCACGCCCGCGTATATGGCGCCCGAGCAAGCCCGCGGCGCGCCCGCGGGTACTCCGGTTGATTGGTACGCGGTGGGCGTGATGCTGTACGAAGCGCTCACCGATCGCTTGCCGTTCGACGGCAGCCCGCAGGACATTCTGTTCAGTAAGCAGGGCGCGCAAGCCACTCGACCGAGCGCGCTGGTCGACGGCGTGCCCGCGGACCTGGACGCCTTGTGCTTGGACTTGCTGCACGCGGACCCCAAAAAGCGGCCGCGTGGGGAAGACGTGCTGCGGCGCCTGATGCACGGTGAAGAATCGGGGCTGCGCGCGTCGCGCGCCGCCGTAACGACGGGTGCGTTGCGCCCCTTCGTCGGACGCACGGATCAGATCAAGATTCTGGATTCTTCGTTCGAGAGCAGCGCCGCAGGGCGAGCGGTCGTGGTGCTCATGTCCGGGCGTTCTGGCATGGGCAAGACCACGCTCGCGCAGCGCTTCTTGACTCGTGTCTCTCGCGAGCGCGGCGCCTTGGTGCTGTCTGGGCGCTGTTTCGAGCGCGAGGCCTTGCCGTTCAAAGGCATGGACAGCGTCGTTGATGAGCTGAGTCGCTATTTGACGACCACGCCGCCGCGCGACATCGAAGAAATACTGCCGGCCGGGGTGCGTTACTTGGCGCGCATTTTCCCCGTGCTGCGCGCGGTGCCATGCGTCGAGAGCGCGCCCCAGCCCGAGCACGAGATCATCGAGCCGATCGAGCTCCGAAAGCGCGCCTTTGCCGCGCTGAAGGAGCTGCTCTTTGCGCTCAGCGCGCAGCAGCCGCTGGTCGTGCACATCGACGACGTTCAATGGAGCGACATCGACAGCTTGGTCTTGCTCGAAGAGCTGCTGCAGCCTCCGAATGCGCCACCGCTCTTGCTGATCTGCGGCTTCCGTGAGGAGCTGCGGAGCTCCAGCCTGGTGCTGAGCGAGCTGCTGGCGCTGTTCGTTCGGCTGGGACGGCGCATCGACGTGCGCGAGCTCTCGGTCGATCAGTTGTCCCGTGAAGAGGCAGTGGAGCTTGCAGCGCTGTCGCTCGACGGAGACCAAGCGTTGCCGTCGGAGCTAGCGCGTGCCATCGCGCTCGAATCGCACGGCGTACCGATCTTCGTCGCTGAGCTCGCGCAATGGCAACGCGAGCGACGCGCTCGCGGCGATGCAGACGCGGAGCAGGCCCGCGGCGTGTCCCTCGAGCAAGTGATTCAAAATCGCGTTGGCGAGCTGCCGCCTGATGCGGGTTATTTGCTCGAAGTGTTGGCGGTGGCAAATGGTCCCGTGCCGTATGGTCTGGCTGAGCACGCCGTCGGCATCACACGCAATGATGCCCTGCGCGCGCGGCTGCGAGCGGCGCGCCTGGTGCGTACGTTCCGCG
>DATHOI010000868.1:0-5490 GCA_035485095.1 Polyangiaceae bacterium
GTTCAACAACTTTGGCTTACCAGGAAACTTTACGCTCTACGCGCTGGCCGGCATCGAAAACCGCACCCTCAATCCGCCCATGTTTACGGCCTATCAAATGGGTCTGGTGCGGGGCGTCGCTGCGACAGTGGGACAAGCCACGAGCGATGTCTTCATTCAGATCGACGTCGATCTCGATCACACGCTCGCTCTGGACCTCACTCCGCCGACGATCACCGCTCGCGGACCGGACCGTGTGCAAGCGAGCGCTTCGATCCAGGTCGGGAGTGAGGGCTTTGCGGCCCTGCCAACTGGCTCCATCTCTCAGCTTTTGCCGCTCGCCGGCCCGCTCGACTTCGTCGGAGTGCCGCCGCTCGTGGGTAGCTTGCTCGGGACGAATTACAGCGCGACGGCGCGCGCGGTCACCGGTGAGGCCGGTGGCACGCCGTTGTCGGTCGTCGGTCAAGTATCATCGACAACGACCAGCGATCCTCTCCAAGTAGACCAGTTCGTGGAGGTCCCCGCGCTGAACGCGCCAGCGCCGAATTCCGCATGGGACGGCGTATCACTGGCATCGTCCCGAGTCGCGGGCGGCGCACCCGTCGACATCGTGGTTTACGATATCGAGAGCGCCGACGGCTTGATCGCGTGGAAGGTCGTCACGCCCGGGACGACCCAAGCGTTCACGGTTCCGGATCTCAACGCACTCTCGTCCGACCTTGGACTCAGCCATGGTCCGCTGACTATCGCCGTCAGCGCCGCGCGCATCACCGGCTTCGTCTATGGAGCGCTGACCTACCGCAGTCTAAGCGAGAGCGGTTGGACGGCGTACGCGAGCGATGTCTTCTACGCGAGCTATTGACGCCGCTTGGTGGAGGCGAAGAGCAGCCTTTCTTTTGGGGCTGTCCTCGCTCGGCGTCGGCGCATGCACGTACGATAGCGGCGAACGGTGGCTCGCGCCCGACGCGACACCCCCCATTTGCGTCGTCGGAACGTCTCGTTGCGATCAGGTTCTGGAGCACTGCGTGACGAGCAGCTCGGGCCCAATGTGGCAGACGGTCGACGACTGTCCGAGCCGTGGTTTGATCTGTTCCAAGACCCTCGCTGCGTGCGCCACGTGCGAACCGAGCACGGCCTCCTGTACGGGCGAAACCGTCATGATCTGTGACGCTACTGGCGCCGTCGAGACGGCCCAAACCACCTGCGACCCCACGCAACACCTCGTGTGTCGTGAAGGTTCGTGCGTGGACCTGTGCGCTCAAGCAGCGGAGCTCCAGAGCAATGTAGGCTGCGAGTACTACGCGGTCGATCTCGACAATGCCAAGATCGACGACACACTGAATGCAGCAGCTCAGCAATACGCAGTAGTGGTGAGCAATCCGGAAACCGACATCTCCAGCGTTGTCACCGTCGAACAAGACGACAGCGCGCCGGGTACACCGAACGCCCCGTTCGTCATCGCCACGGCGACTATCCCGCCCTTCAGTCTACGCGTATTTCTGCTCGGCCCGCGCGAGGTCGACGGTTCGCCGGATGGTGAGTTCAATACCGGGACGAACACGGCGCTGACTCGTCACGCTTATCGCATTCACTCGAGCTCCCCTGTCGTCGCGTTTCAGTTCAATCCGTTGGACAACGTGAACGTTTTCTCCAACGACGCTTCGCTACTCAAGCCGACCGAGGCGCTTACTCCCCTGGATGATTCAGTGAGCCCCGCGTACGTCGTGCTCGGTTGGCCGCAGACGATCGCCAACACCAGCGACCCGGACACGAATTTCAGCCCCCAGAACCCGGTCAGTCTGCGTGCGTTCTTGACGCTCGTCGGCACGACCGCAAACACGCACGTGCACGTCGACAGCACGACCCGCATTCTGGGCGATGGCAAGACGATCCCCCCGACGCCGCAAGGCGGGTCACTCGACTTCGACCTCGGCGCATTCGACGTATTGAACCTCGAAACAGACGATTTCAACGCGGACTTCACCGGTTCGGTGGTGTCGACCAATGCGCCGCTGGTCGTCTTCAGCGGCAGCGAGGCGAGCGACGCCCCGGACTTCGAGATGCTGTCCGAACGTAAATGCTGCGCCGACCATTTGGAGCAGCAGCTCGATCCGATTCGCACTTCGGGTCAGAGCTTCGTGGCGACGGTGTCGCCGAATCGCACGCAAGCCCTCGTGAAAGCCGGCGCACCGATCGGCATCGCCGAGCAGAACGAGTACTTTCGCGTCGTCGCGATGACCGACGGCGGCGCCCATGTGACGACGACTCTGTCCGGGCAATATCAGTCCTTCACGCTGCCGAACCGCGGTTCGTTCGTGACCATCCCGAGCACGCGCCACTTCACGATGCAGAGTGATGCACCGGTCACGCTGGGCAGCGTGTCCCCGAGTCAACAGGACGCCAACGTGCCGAGCGGCTATCCCGGCGGCGACCCGAGTCTAGTCATCATGCCGGCCATCGAGCAGTACCGGACTTCTTACGTGTTTTTGACACCCGACAAGTACGATTTCGACTTCATTCGTATCGTGGCTCCGCGTGCAGCCAGTGTGCTGCTGGATGAGCAGCCAGTGGGCCAAATAGCGGGCTGTCAATCAGACGATGCCGACGGCATCACGGACCAGGCCGTACGCGCCGCGGTCGGGCCGTCACCCTATGTCGTCTACACGTGCCAGCTCAGCTTCCCTGTCATCGACCCCAACAAACAAGCCCCCGACAACGTATCGCCAGGCTTGCAGAACGACGGCGTTCATCGTGTCGAGGCGAGTGACAAGGTGGGCGTCGTGGTCGATGGTTTCGACTCGTTCGTCAGCTACGCCTACGCCGCCGGCACGGAGCTCGAGACGCTCATCGTTCCGAAGTAGCAGCCGGCGTTGGCGCTCGCTTTTCAGTGAGAGGCCAGGACCGAAGCAACGGGACTTTCGCGCCCGGTCCACTCTCCCGCAGCACGCGCTCACAGTCGGCGATGCTGAGTCGGCGTGGCCCGAAAACCGAGGCGTCTGCGGCATCGGCGTCCATCAATGAGCTTGATTGATCGACGCCGTAGTCGTCCGGGTGGCCCGGCATATCCAGCAAAATATGCCCAATTTCATGGGCTAAGGCATACGACCGCGGGCCGGCACGCACGGCCGCTCGATCGATGATCACGGTATTTTGAATCGCTGAGCCGTCATCGTCGATGAAGGATTCGCCAATGCGACCCGATTGGTCGAAAGAAGGCACGATGAGTACCTCTATCGTGCTGGGGTCGCCGTCGTCGAACGCCTTGACTAGCGCGCGCTCCTCCAGCGTGCCCGCGGAGGCGTCGCTCTCGACGAAATGCGTGAGGCCATTGCTCAGATCGACCTCGCCGAGACAGACGCCGAGCGTTGCGTCGCTGCTGAGCGCCACATTTGGAACGGCGCTGATCTGCGCTGCCCCGCCGTGAGCGTTCCGTACCAGCAGATCAACGGCACCGGACGCACCCGCGCTCGTGCGCTGATTCGGACTGAGCGCGGTGTCTAGCCCAAAGCTGCGCATGGTCCGCGAGAGTCTCTGGGCCACGACGAGTGGAGAGTCGCCTGCGTGGCTCGCGACTTGGACGCGGTGACCCGCAACTTCGAAATTGAGCTGACCGCCGCTCGCCGGTAGGCCAGCGTCACAGCCAATGGCCAAAAGTGCCGGTGCAGGCGGATCCACGACGGCTATGTCGGGCCCGGTCGGGCCCTCTAAATCGATGCCACACTGCGCCCAGAGCTTGCTGGCCGACGCGACCTCTGCTCGAGCAATGCTGAGGGCCGATGCCCGGTCACCACCGATGGCAGGCGCTCCTCCCGAGGTGACGCGAAGGATGCGCACGCGCAACTTGGCGCTCAAGCGCTCGAACGGCGCAAATTCGGCGCTTCGCGGCCCGCCGACGCGCCAGCGCCCGAGCACCCGCCCTGCAACTTCGACGCGCAGCTCTCCACCGAGCTCGGCCTGGAGTGAGCGCGCTTTTGCAGCCGAGTAGTCGCGATCTAACCGATCGGGGGTGAGACGCAACGGAGGCGTGGACCAACACGGCCCCGAGTGGATAGCGGCCGGGCACGGCGATTCCGAGAGCGCGGGCGCGGACAGGGAGTCGATTGCTGCACCGTTTTCGCGATGTGTACTGATCCGAATCTGCTCGGGAGTTGCGCCCATGCCCGAGAAGACCAGGCGAATGGCTTCGCTCTCGCTGGCGTTCGTTTGGCCACTCGCAAATGCAGTTGGGATATCACGGCTGAACGTGACGTGCCCTAGGCTCGGATCGATTGGCAAGCCGTCAGCAGCGAGCGCCAGCACGCGAGGAGACGGCGGCTCGTCGGCGAACGCGCTCGCGCGCAACAGCAGAGTGCTCGCGAAATAGCAGACGGCTGCGGCGAGCAGCCGAACTCTCCAACGGGGCGTCATTCGGTCCAGCCGAATTGTATCCGTCGCACGCTGGGTTCGTCGGTGATTTCCGATATTTCTTTGGCGTGGGCAGCCTGGATGAGCGCACCCCAAGCAACCGAGGCCAATTGCCGCGAGGTAACCAAGCTCTTGGAAAGCTCCAAGGCCAAAGCGGTCTCACCCGCGTCGAACAAGCCGGCGGCCGCAAGCCCCCGCACGGCTTCGCGACGAGGACTCGTCGCCGCAACCCGCAGCAGATCCAATGGTCGACTGTCGCCGTAGTCACGCGCAAGGTGCAGGGCGGCGCGCACGCCAGCCTCGTCGCTGAGCGGGCTCTTCGCCAAATTCTCCAGCATCGAGCGCGCGGCAGGGGCCTTTTGACGCGCGAGCCTGAACAAAAACGTGGTGTCGCGGTCTGCGCTCGGACGATCGCTCAAACGCGCGACCAGCTCGACCGTAGGGCGAATCGCCGGGGGCGGGACATCATAGGAGAGTGCCCAGGCCACCATCGCCCATGCAGCACGCGCGCTCGACGGCCCCTCCGTGGCGCGCTTCATGGCCTCCGCCAACGGCGTCGGGTCACCAGCCCGCGCCGCGACTTCACCGAGCACCAGCCAGCGCCCCAGGTGACGCTCCGCCTCGCGAAGGACCGCCAGCGCCGGACCAATCGCAGGAGCGAGGGTCTTCGACCAAGTGAGCGGTACGAACAGCTCGAGACACAACGAGATGCGATGACTCTCTTTGATCTTCGGGGCGATCGACGCGACGTGTGCTCCCGCTGACTCTCCCCGCGCGATACGCGCGATCTCGGCCGCAAAGGCCAGATGCGCGTGTCGGCTGCGTGCCGCCTTGGCGAGCGGTTCAGCCAGCGCCGGATCAGTCGTTTTGCACAACGCGGAGAGAGTCGCAAAACTCCCCTGCTCTTCGGTCTCCAGCGCCGCCCTGAAAGCCGCAGTGCTCCGACGATCCCCGAGCTCCGCGACGGCGCGTGCCGTCGCAGCGTACAGCGGTCGATCGAAAGAGGCGCGGCGCACCATCAACTCGAGCGCTTCGATCAGCCCGTCGCTCAAGCGCGCCGAATGCGGAGCGAGCGCGCGAAGTACCCCCGCGAGTCGCGCCTCCTGC
>DATHOI010000869.1:0-4006 GCA_035485095.1 Polyangiaceae bacterium
GCCCGGGGCTTGCGCCAGGCTCTCCGCGAGTGCTTCCCCGATGCGCAGGAACTCCGCGCGCTCGACTCGGCGCAAACGGCTCCTCATCACGTAGCCGACGGCCAATAGCAACGATGCGGCGGCGGCCAGCGCCTGAAACCAGACGGTCACCGACAAGCGTGACAGCGTGGCGAACGCCATCGCCCCGAGCAGCACCGCGAGCACGATCAGATCGCGGGCTCGTCCGCTTTCTCCGCGGCGCGCGAGATCTTGCTCGAGCTCGCCCTGCTCGGCACGTAGCTCGAACGCAGCATCCGGACCGTAAGGTGGATCGCCGACGTGGCTGATCAATTCGCGTGCGACGCGGCCGAGTGCTGGTGCGTCCGGCGTACTGCACGCGGCGAGGGCTGCGCCGCGGTCGCCCGCCCGCAGGCTGCGCGTCAGCTCTCCGGCAAAGACCGGCAGCGTGCGTGTTTCGTTGGCCACGAGCAGGGTCCGAATCACGAGCGCCAGGACTCCGAACGCGGCGACCGCCTCGAGGGTTGGGAATTCGTCAGGCATGGTGCCGGGTCATGATTTAGACCGAGGCTCGAAAAAGAAGCAGGGAATTCTTTCGAGCGCGCTCGATGCGCGTGCTTTCCTGCCCGCGGCTCGGCTGTAGTAGCGTTGGGCTCGTGACCCGGAGCGCTCCCGAACCGCTCATCATCGGTGTGACGGAATACGTCGATATTCCGCAATGGCGCATCTCGTCGTTGCGGGCGAAGATTGACACGGGCGCTCGCAGCAGCGCGTTGCACGTCGAAAACATTCGCGAAGTGGCGCTCGACCGCGTTCGCTTCGACGTGCGCCTGTCCCGTAATCAGAGCGACCGACGCGTGACGGTCGAGGCGCCGATCGTGCGGCGCGGCCGAGTTCGACCTTCGAACGGCGAGCTCGAGGCGCGTATCTTCGTGGCGATCCGGGTGCGCATCGGGCCGGTGGAACGGGAGATCGAGCTCAGCCTCGTCGATCGCGGTCGGATGATCTTCCGTATGCTGATCGGACGGCGCGCGCTGGCGCACGCCTTTTTGGTCGATCCGAGTCGGCGCTACGTGCTGCGCAAGCCTCAGCCGCGCAGGGCACCGCCGGACAAGCCGAGCCCCACCAAGAAGCGCGAAAGGTCGCGCGCATGTTGAGGGTCGCTATCTTGTCGTGCAGCGCGGGCGCGTACAGCACGCGGCGCCTGCGCGAGGCGTGTGTGAAACGCGGCCATCACGTCAAGGTGCTGCACACGCTGCGTTTCAGTTTGCTCGTCGAGTCTGGACGCCCTGCGCTCTTCTTTCGCAATCGCCGGCTCAGCCGCTATGACGCGATCATCCCGCGCATCGGTGCATCCGTGAGCACGTTTGGCACCGCGGTCGTGCGTCAGTTCGAGCAGATGGGCGTCTTCTCCCTGAACTCGTCGTTCGCGATCAGCTCGGCGCGCGACAAATTGCGCTCGACGCAGCTCTTGAGCCGACACGGCGTCGGCATTCCACCGACGGCCTTCGCTCGTGATCGCTCGAACGTCCTGCCGTCGATCGAGGCGGTCGGCGGCGCGCCGGTGATCATCAAGTTGCTCGAGGGCGCCCAGGGCATCGGCGTGATCTTGGCCGAGACCACGAAAATCGCCGAAGCCATCATCGAGACCTTGCAGAGCGCGCGCCAAAACGTGGTCATTCAGCGCTTCGTGGCCGAGAGCCGCGGGCGGGACGTGCGCGCGTTCGTCGTGGGCGACCGCGTGGTCGCCGCTATCAGCCGCCAAGCGACTGGCGACGAATTCCGAGCCAACATGCACCGCGGTGGCGCGGCCACGAAGATCGACATCGACCCCGCGTTCGAACGCACGGCCATCGTCGCCGCGCAGGTCATGGGGTTGCATGTGGCCGGTGTCGACATGCTCGAGGGTCCGGATGGGCCGCTCGTGCTCGAGGTCAACGCATCGCCGGGTCTCGAGGGCATCGAGACGGCGACGGGAGTCGATGTAGCGTCCGCGATCGTCGCGCACCTCGAGCAGCAGGTGCAATTCCCCGAGCTCGACTTGCGTCAACGGTTGACCCTGAAGAGCGGCTACGGCGTCGTGGAGTTCGCGATTCCGAGCGGTTCCGAGCTCGCAGGTTGCACTCTCGCCACGCTCGCGCTGCGTGATCGCGACGTGCAGGTGTTGAGCATCACGCGCGGTACCAGCGTGATCCCGAATCCCCGCGGCTCGGAGGACGTGCGCGCGGGGGATGTCCTGCTCTGCTTCGGCAGTTACGCCACATTGCGCGCGCTCTTGCCGCGACCTGTTGCGCGGACCTGAGTGCGCTATGCTGCGCTGGCGATGCGTCCTCAGGATCATCCCGAGTTCTTCCGCCTGCCCCCGCCGGAAGGGCGCTCGCGAGAAAGCAGCATCGCGCTCGACGCAGAGGGGCGCTTCAGTCATGACGGCGAGCTCGTCCGCCACCCTGGTATGGCGCGGGCCTTCTCCTCGTGGATCGACCTCCACCCGGACAACGGCCGTTTCATTCTCAATAACGGCTACGACTGGAGCTACTTTCGGGTCGAAGACGTGCCATTTTTCGTACTCGGGCTGCGTGAGCAGGACGGCTGCTTACTGCTCGGCCTTTCCGACGGCAGTGAAAGCCCGCTCGACCCGCAATCGCTCACGGTCGGAGCTCGCGGCGCGCTGTACACCATGGTCAAAGCCGGCAAATTTCGGGCTCGCTTTACGCCGGCGGCCCAGACCGCGCTCGCTGCCTGGCTGTCGAGCTCGGAAAATGGCGAGCTTTCCCTGGAAATCGCGGGCCATCGTCTTGAGCGAGGGTTCGGGCGGGCGCTCGTGATAGAAGGCCCCGCAGATGAGAGTCCTAGCAGCGGATCGGCTTTCCGAGTCGAGCCTCGACGAAATGAGAACCCTCGGCGTCGAGGTGATCTACGAGCCCGATCTCGACGCTGAAGAGCTGGTCAACGCACTCGACGGTGTAAACGTGCTCATCGTGCGCGGCACGCTGGTGAACAAGGCGGCGATCGACGCGGGCAAGGCGCTGAATCTGATCATCCGCGCCGGCGCGGGCGTGAGCAACATCGACGTCTCGACGGCCAGCGAGCGCGGCATCTACGTCGCGAACTGCCCGGGCAAGAACGCCTCGGCGGTCGCCGAGCTGACCATGACCCTGATCGGTTGTTTGGACCGCCGCGTGCCAGACGGCATCAACAGCCTGCGCGCCGGAAAGTGGGAGAAGCACGAGTTCGCGCGCGCGGTCGGGCTCAACGGCCGTTCGATCGGCATTCTGGGCACCGGGCACGTCGGGCGCGCGGTCATCAAACTGGCGCAAGCATACGGGATGTTGCCGTTTGCTTGGGGGCGCTCACTGTCTCAATCGCGCGCCGCCGAGCTGGGCGTGACTCGCGTGCAGAGTCCCGAGGAGCTGGCGCGTTCCGTCGACATTTTCAGCGTGCATCTCGAGCTCGGCGATCGCACGCGTGGCATCGTCGATCGCAAAGTGATCGCCGCGCTGCGCGAGCGTGCCATGTTCGTGAACACGGCGCGCTCCGAGCTCGTCGACTACGACGCGCTGCTCGAATGGATCCCGAAGAAGGGGCTCCGCGTGGGGCTCGACGTACTTCCGAACGAGCCGGACACGCGCGAGGGCCAGTACGTTCACCCCATTTTGCAGAGCGGCCTCGTGTATGCGACGCCGCACATCGGCGCTTCAACGGACGAAGCGCAGATCGCAATCGCCAATGAAACGGTGCGCATCCTGCGTGCGTTCCTGACGCAGGGTGAGGTACCGAACGTGGTCAACATCAGCGCGACGTCGTGGGCGCGCTACCAACTGGTCGTCCGTCACGTGGACAAAGTCGGTGCGCTGGCCAACGTGCTCGGCGTGCTCAAGCGCCACGGCATCAACGTGCAGGAGCTCGACAACACGGTGTTCGAAGGCGGGCGGGCCGCGTGTGCAAAAATCCGATTGGCTTCGCGCCCTTCCGACACCTCACTTCAGGAAATCATGGCTTTCGACCGGGA
>DATHOI010000870.1:0-4860 GCA_035485095.1 Polyangiaceae bacterium
CACGCAAATCTTCGGAGTCTCCGTCGCTGAGGGCGATGATGCGGTTCATCGTGCGCGACACGTCCGGCGTGTGCAGCGTGGAGAGCACGAGGTGACCGGTCTCGGCCGCCTTCAGGGCAATCTCCATCGTCTCCGCGTCACGGATCTCGCCGACCTGAATCACGTCCGGATCTTGGCGCAGCGCGGCGCGCAGCGCGCTCGCAAAGCTCTGCGTGTCGTAGCCAATTTCGCGTTGGCTCACCGAGCATTTGTCGTCCACGTAAATGTATTCGATTGGATCTTCGATCGTGACGATGTGACGCGCGGTGTTGTGATTCATGTAGTCGAGCATCGCCGCGAGCGTGCTCGTTTTGCCGTTGCCGGCCGCCCCGACGCACAACACGAGCCCGCGATCTTTATCGGCAAGAGTACGACACGCCGGCGGCGCGCCCAGCTGCTCGAGGCTCGGCACTTCATGCGGAATGACGCGCATCACGACCGCGAGCGTGGCGCGCTGACGATACACGTTGACACGGAAGCGCCCGACACCGTGCACCTCGTACGACGTGTCGTACTCGCGCAGCGCATCCAGGTTCGCGAGGATCATCGGATCACGGATCAGGTGCCGCACGACGGCTTCGGTATCGGCCGGACGAATCCGCTCGACGCGGAAGAAAACCAACGCACCTCGCACCCGCGCGCCCGGCGGCTGACCCACCTTCAGGTGGACATCGCGCGCTCCCGCCGCCTTTGCCTTCTGCAACAGTTGCTGGAGGTACGCCTCCGATGCGTACGGGTTCTGCTGCCCGGGCGACAAACTGACCACCGGAGCATCATAGCCTGCCTTCGCGCGCCACGTTTTCAGCGCTATTTCGGCAGCTGTGCAGGCTCGCGACTCCCGCCGAAATGTTCACAGTTTTGGTGTCCAGGGTCAGAATTGAACTGACGACACGTGGATTTTCAATCCACTGCTCTACCGACTGAGCTACCCGGACTTAGTTCTTTTGAGGGCCGGGTTCGTACCTCATCTTTCGATGATTGTCGCGCCTTTGTTGCAGAAATCTTCGCGGAAGGAGCCGTCGAGGAGCGGCCATTTCACGCTGAGCTCGGCCTGAGAGGCCGCGGTCAGCGGGCCAAATCGGAGTCGGTTTTGGGCTCGCGGGGCTGCTAAACTGTGGCTGCCGTGGCCCGCCCTGCCCCCAATTTCGCGCATCGCAGCGCCCGCCTGCTGACGACCACGGGCGCTTTGGGCGGCCTCTTGGCGCTGCTCGGCGCCTGGCTGGCGCTCAAGGGTCCCCATTCCTCGGTGCAGAGCGCCTCCGGCGGGGGCGAGCTGTTGATGGTGTCCGGGCTCAGCTTGGCAGGCTTCTCGGGCGCGCTAGCGCTCGGGCGTTTCTTGATCGGTTTGATTCGCAAGCTGGACAGCGAGCGACGCCCGCCCGTGCGGCTCAGGGGCCCGCGCTGACGAGCTCGCGTTTGCGCCCGCGCATGTAGTCCGCCCGCCGCACCAGCTCCGCGTGCAACGCCCAAAGCGGCGCCGCAAGCTCTGGGCCTTCGAGCAGCGAGAGAGCGGCGGCAATCGCTTCGATCGTCGACATGCCGTCCGGTTGCGTGGGCCGGCGCAGCCGCGTGGGCGTGATGCGCGGCGCTGGCAGTGTCAGCTCGGGCAAATCGCGCAGCGCAGCGACGCGTTTGTACATGCGGCGCGCTTGGCGAAAGCTACCGTCGAGCACGATCAAACGCGTGGGGACGAAAGCCAACGGTCGTGGTGGGCCGCTGCAGTAGAGTAACGCCGTGCCCGGGCCAAGCACGCTCGAGGCGTCGAACTCGGCGCCGCCGCCGTACCCGAGCACGCGCGAGTTGGGCAAGGAAAGCGCCGCAAATCGCCCGCTATTGCTGGTCAAGAGCAGCTCGGTCACGTGCCGAATCAAGACCACCTCGATGCGCGTCTCGACGCGCGGCAACACACCACACACGCAAATCTCGAGCTGCAACGTGCAACGCGGACAATGGCCCCGTAGATCACGCGGTGTGGTCGAGCGCATCGATCTCGGCTCAGCCGCCGCGCGCTTGCTTGACTGCAGCGAGGAACGCGCTCGCGCGCGCCGTGAGCACGCCGTAGTGCCCACTCACGATGGCTCGCGGATCCAGCAACGCGGTTTCAACGCCCACCGCAACGGCGCCCGCGTTGATCCAATCGGCAACGTTGTCGAGTGTAACGCCGCCCGTGGGCATGATCGGCAAGTGCGGCAGTGGGCCGCGGAGCTCCCGAAAATAGTCCGGGCCGAGCGTGGCAGCCGGGAACACCTTCACGAAATCGGCCCCTGCTTCCCAGGCTTCGAAGATCTCAGTCGGTGAAAAACAGCCCGGAGCGACCGCAACGTCGTGGTCATGACACAGCTCGAGCAAACTGCGTTGGAAGATGGGCGACGCCACGAAACGCGCGCCGGCGTCGATCACGCGACGCGCCGTCTCCAGGTCCAACACGGTGCCAGCACCCAGCAAAATGCGGCCACCGAGTGCGGCCGACAACGTGCGCAGGACGTCGACCGCGCCAGGCACGGTCGTGGTGATCTCGATCGCGGTCAGGCCGCCCTCGACCAGCGCTTCGGCTATCGCGGTGACACGGTCGGATTCACGCGTGCGCACCACGGCCACTACGCCGGATCTGCGAATACTGTTGGCGGCTTCGGCGCGACGACTCACGGGCCCTTCGACCTTACCACGAGCTGTTCGAGCTTGCGCTCCAACGCCTTCGGATTGATCGCTCCCTTGTACACGTAAAGCGCGGCGGACTCGGTATCACTCAGGACCTCTTCACTGACTCGCAAGCGCGCGCTGACCACGAACACGATTTTCGTCGCCAGGCCTTGCTCGACCAGCTCGACGCGGCGCCACACCGCGTCGCGATTCCAAAACCCCAGCACCTCGCACAAAACTTGTTCCCCAGTGCGCTGATTCGTGAAGCACAGATCCGGCACACACAGCCCGATACCGGGCAAATCGAGCACTTCTCGCGCGGGCTCGGCGCGCCAGGCTGCCGAGGCAGCGAAAGCGTCCAACAAGCTTTGGATCTCGTCACGCGGCGGCGCGGGTTCGCCGGCACCGCGGGCGGTCAACTCGAAGGAGAACTTCAGCGCCTCGCGTTTTTTTCCCCAGCGCAGATCCGCGGTCAATTTTACGTTCTCACAGGCCTCTAGCGCGGGCAGGAGCAACGCGAGCTCGAGGCCGTACTTGGTCACCGACTCGAACAAGCTATACGGCCCATCGATTTCGATTCGGTAGCCTCCGCCAGCTTCGGCGGAGAGTTGAAACAGGAGCTGTCGGAACTTCAATTTATGAAACAGCGCCCGGTACTGGTCCGCGCTCGCGCAACGCACGAGCGCTATGACGCGCACCGAGCACAAGAGCACCGCTTGCACCTCGGCGCGCGCGTGGCGCACGAGCAGGCCGTCCGCGTCATAGCTCGGAGCCTTGAGCAAGCGCTCGGCGCTACGCAGATCCGAATACAGGCCTCCTTCGAGGGCCTCCGGTGTCAGATCGAGCTGCGCGGCGACCTGCGCGATGACGCTTTCCCGATCGAAGCGCGCGCCAGCCGCCAGCCCTTGCCGAGCCACGACCGCTCGAGAAAAAACCTCTCGCCGCAACGTCGGCGCGTCCAGTGCCGCGTTGGAGTCGAACGTGCTGTCGTCCAACGCGAGTTTTTTTAGAGCGCTGAGCAGCTTTTTTTCTTGGGGGGTGCTCTCGAGCGCGGACAGTTCCTCCTCGACCAGCATGCGCGTCTGCTGCACCCCTGCGTGGATGACGGCCAGCACCTGCTCAGCCAGGCTGCGCGCACGCGCCCGAGCATCCGGCGAGACCGTGGTCAGCGAGAGCACGCCGTTGCGTTTGCGCACACGCACGAAGTCCGGGCTGATCATCGACTAACCGCCGCCGTACGCCGCGTGCTCACGGCGCCTCTCACTGGTGAACACTTCACCGGTTTTGCGCGAGACGAGCTCGTACAGGGTCGCGAACTTGTCACCCTTTCTACGCAAAATGCGGCCCAAACGCTGCACGTGCTCACGCACCGAGCCGCTGCCGCTGATCACGATCGCAACGCTCGCATCGGGCACGTCAACACCCTCATTCAAGACCTTGGACGTGGCGATCGCGCGGTACCGCCCGTCGGCAAAGCGCTCCAGAATTTCGCTACGTTCCTTCACCTTGGTTTGATGGGTGATGATCGGGATCAAAAAGCGCTTGGAAATGCCGTAGGCCGTCGCGTTGTCCTGGGTGAAGATCAAGGCTTTCTCGTCGCGGTGCGCGTCGAGCAAGCGTTCGATGTAATCGAGCTTGGCTTGGGCGCCGAGTGAGAGCTCACGCTGTCGACGGTACGCTTTCATGGCCCGCTGACCCACCGCCGTACGCGCCGAGCGCATGATGAAGTCGTTCCAACCCCGTGCACTGCCCATGCGAATGCCTTGACTGCGCACGAAGTCCAGATAGATACCGCGTTCGACTTCGTACTCGGCGCGCTCCTCGGCGCTCAGATCGACCTCCACGCGCACGGTCTCGTATTCCGCGAGGTACGGCCCAGTGAGCTCGATGATGTCCTTCCGGTACACGACCGGACCAATCAGACGAGTCAGCTTCTGCTCCTGGCCGTCGCTGCGTTCCGGCGTGGCACTGAGCCCGAGCCGAAATGGCGCGAGACACAGCTCGGCAGCCAGCGCGTAGCTTGGCCCGGGCAAGTGGTGACACTCGTCGAACACGACGAGCCCAAAGCGCGCGCCGAAGTGATCCATGTGCAAACAGGCTGAATCGTAGGTCGTGACGGTCAGCGGCAACACCTCGTACGACCCACCGCCCACGATGCCCACTTCAGTAGCAAAGCTGGCA
>DATHOI010000871.1:0-13053 GCA_035485095.1 Polyangiaceae bacterium
CGTCGGGCCCGAACGGCTTCTCCGAGATGCAGGCCAATTATCTGGTGTGGGGCAGCGGCGGTCCCCAGGCGGGCAATGCCGAATTCTCCTGGTACCAGATCCCGGCCAACGTCTCGCTGACCTACGCGCAGAACGTCCAATTCACAGGCGACGCCTTCGTCCATCTGGGCGCCGCGGGGCTTGGCCTGGGCAACGGCAGCCAGCATTGCCTCGTGCAGGGCAACGTCATCACCGATACGTCGGGAAACGCTATCGAGCTCGGCAACGACGACATGCGCAACGCCAGCGGCGCCGACCAGACACTCGGCAATACCATCGAGGACAACCATGTCTTCAATGCGCCGGTCGAGTACCACGGCGGCATCGGCATCGCCGTGGGCTACGCGGCCAATTCGAGCATCGTGCACAATCAAGTCGACCAGACGCCTTATACCGGCATCTCGATCGGCTGGGGTGGGTGGCCCGACAAACAGGGAATGCCCGGCTTGACCAACTACTCGCACAACAATGACGTCTCGTTCAACCTCATCTTCAACGTCATGCAAATGCTGGGTGACGGCGGCGGCATCTACAGCAATGGGCAGACTTCTACGGACCATTCCTTTGCCACGGGCGAGACCATGAAAGGCAACGTCATTCACGACCTGAAGGGCTACGCCTATCCGCTCTACACCGACAACGGCTCGGACTGGATCACGGTGACGGGGAACGCCGTTTGGAATGCGAACGGCTCAACGCCGTTCGGCTCTTGCCACAATAACTATTACCCCAGCGAGGGCGGCGGCCTGGACAACGAGCTCATCCAAGGCAACTACTGGCAGGGGAACCCCACAGCGGGCAGTGACGCGCACTGTCAGCTCTCCGGCAACACGATGATCTCCGGCGCTGCAGACGTTCCCCCGGCCGTGATCAGTGCTGCTGGTCTCGAACCTGCGTTCCAGAACTTGCTCCAGTGGGCTCAAGTCCCGCCGCCGCCCGTGCAATAGCCGCGCGCACATGTCGACGCGGCATGGCGCTCGAGGTCAGTTCGCGTCGGCGCTCGCGCAGGTCGAGTACTTGGGCGCGCGGTCTCAGCGAGGCGCGCTGCGAGGAGCGCTCGCACCAGCGACTTTGGCAGCGGGCGTTCCGGATCGAAGTGGAGCGCGGACTTCGTCTGATCGTAACTCGCAACGTCAGCGGCGAGCGTCGCGAGCGTGCGGCCGCTGAACGGATAGTACGAGCAGCCTGCGCCGGTTGCTCGGAAACCAGCGACCACGCGGCCGTCGACGCGGAACGCCGGCATCGAATAGCTGATGCATTCCTCAGCGACCGGCACGATCGCCTTGATGGTTTTGCGCAGCCTCTCGAGCGCCTCGCGCCGGTCGGCGGGGAGCGCCGCCAAGTACGCAGCTATTGTCTTGGGCTTTGCCCGCATGCGCGCATTATCGACCGCCCGCGCGGCGCGGCAAGCCCAGCTCGGCCCAGTCGCGGTCGCACCATGACCATCAGGCTCAGGAGGCTCACCTCTCCCGCGACGCGAATCTGATGTTTAGGTCTAAACTTCAGACTTGAAATGAAAGAGGGGCCGCCGGCGCCGGCAGTGGGTCGGGCGTTGAAAGCCAGCCCGCGAATCACCTGCCGCGCGGCCTCAAGCCCGGCCACCACCAACGAATCGTTTGCTAAAGGATGATTGTCGCACCCGAGGTGCCGCTATCGTGCCCCCACCCACGCGGCCGCTGCACAAAATCCGCGCTCAGGGCCGAAAGCGTCGCGAAGCTGGGGCGGAATCCACGTCCACCGGTTAGGCACACATCAGTCGCCTCATTTCGTCGCCAGGTTCATAAATCTTCCGCTTCGACGCCACGGACACTTCGGGTACCAGATGGGAAGTTTCGGCGGAGCGTTGCGCGAGCTCGATGAGACGGATTCCGACCCCTCGGATGGCAAAGCTCCGGTTTTGGAGCCCCCGCCCCCGGAAGGGGACGGTCGAGTGACTCCGGTAATGCCAATCCCGGATTGGCTGCGCGAGCTCGACGAGCAAGCAACCGGTCCTGCGCGTCGTGAGCCGCCGGAGGACACCGAAGACCGATTTTGGAACGAGGCGCCGAGGTACTCTGTCGTCAACTTCCCCTCCCTAATGCCCCTTGCTCCGCCGCCAGTGCCATCTCGTTTGCGGGTCTGGGGCGCGAGGCTCGTCTTCTGCACGGTCTTCTGCGCGGTCGTTGCTCTTCTGGGGTTCGAGACCGCGTCCTTGCTTCGAAGCGCCGGCCCGACGCGGTCGACCAGCGGACTCCAAGAGTAAGTCGTCGAGAGGACTGACATCGAAGCACTAGGCCCGGCTCGATGAATCACATGTGACAAATTCGCGTCCCTCGCCGAAGGCTGCCTCGACGGCGTGACTTACGGCCATATTCACGGGGATCGCTGGCGGCGCCGTTCAGGAGCTCACGGGCTTGCGGGCTCCGGAAACTGCATTAAGCAGGTCGACATGAAGACTCTCTACACAGCCGTGTCAACCGCCCACGGTGGCCGTGATGGTCACGTTCGCTCTTCGGATGGCGTCCTCGACGTCGATTTGAAAACACCCAAGGAAATGGGCGGGCCCGGCGGCGCCGGCACCAACCCAGAGCAGCTCTTCGCGGCCGGGTATGCGGCCTGCTTCGAGTCCGCCATGCGCGCAGTGGCGCGCAAGCAGAAGAAGGCCTTGGCAGACACGAGCGTGACCGGGCACGTCAGCTTCAACGTGAACGACGACGGCAAGTACCTGCTCTCGGCCGAGCTCCACGGCAAAGTCGAGGGCCTGTCACGTGACGAAACACAGGCGTTGATGCAGGCGGCGCACGAGGTCTGCCCCTATTCCAACGCCACGCGCGGCAACATCGAGGTAAAGCTCGTCGCGGAGTGACCGAATCACACACGGCTAACTTTCGGGAACCGCAAAATCCGAACCGTCGTAGAGTCGCTTCATCTCCAACGAGATGACAAAGACCCGACCGAAGCGCCGGCGAGGCCGGTGGGCGATCGGCGCAGCGCTGGCGGCAATCGTGGCCGCTGGCGCCGTTGCGAACTGCGCACCACTCGGCGGTCGCGCGACTGGCGCGCGGCTCGCGCGAATGCGGCAATCGCCCGAGTGGCAGGGCTCCCACTTCGACAATCCGCAGCCGATCGTGAACGACACGTGGGGCGCGCTACTGAAGTTGTTCAAGCGCGCTCCCAACGTGGCGCCAAGCTCTCCGCCGAGCACCGTTGCGGTTGAACGGAGCCGCTTCGCGACGCCACCGCCGTCGGGGTTGCGGGTGACGTGGCTCGGCCACTCGACCATTCTGCTCGAGCTCGACGGACATCGCTTCCTGACCGATCCGGTGTGGAGCGAGCACATCGGACCGCTCGGCTCGACCGGTCCCAAGCGCTGGTTTCCGCCGCTGCTCGCGCTGCAAGACCTCCCGCCGCTCGACGCCGTCGTGCTCTCGCACGATCACTACGATCACCTGGACTACGCAACCATCGTCGCGCTCAAGGATCGCAATCTCACGTTCGTTGCACCGCTCGGCGTGGGAGCGCACCTCGAGCGCTGGGGCGTTCCCGCGCAGAAGATCGTCGAGCTCGACTGGTGGCAGTCGCACGCCTTCGGAGATCTGATTCTTTGGGCGACGCCAGCGAGGCACGCCTCCGGACGCACGCTCATCTGCGACAACGGAGCGAAGCTATGGGCGGGCTACGCGTTTTTGGGCGCACAGCACCGGGTTTACTACTCGGGAGACACCGGTCTCTTTCCTGGTTTGCGAAGCATTGGCGAACGACTCGGCCCCTTCGATCTGACGATGATCGAGGTGGGCCAGTACGATCAAGCATGGCCGGACTGGCACCTCGGCCCCGAGCAAGCCGTGGAAGCGCACCGGCGCGTGCGCGGCACGGTGATGCTGCCCGTGCACTGGGGTCTTTTCGCGCTGGCGTCCCACGGCTGGACTGAGCCGATCGAGAGAGCGGTTGCAGCGGGCCGCAACGCGGGCGCGGTCGTCATCACTCCGCGGCCCGGACAGAGCGTCGAACCGACCGAAGAGAGACCTCAGGAGCATTGGTGGCCCGCGCTGCCCTGGCGCACTGCAGCGGAGTATCCGATCGTTGCGGACCACGCAGACTAGAGCGGCCGCCTCAGTCTGCGACGCCCCTCACCTCGAGCACAGCAAGCACGACTTCAGTAGAACGACACGTCGTCGAGCCAGAAGTCGAAGTTCTCGTTCGTGAGCCAATCGAAGTACAGACCCAGCGCTTGTGTGGGATCGAACGCTGTTTGCAATGGGCGGCCGTAGCCGAGCTGGCTCAGGCTCGAGAACGGCACCGTCACGGTCTGCCAGTCCACGGTCAACGGGACCTGAGTGCCAAAATGGTCGCCGCAAGTCGTGCAAGTAACCGCGGTGTTGGTTTCGCTGATCTCGAAGCGCACGTGCGGTGTCACCATGCCGTTACCGAGCTTCGCGCTGAAGGTGATGCCGGTGTGTTTGCTGATGTCGTACGGCACGCCGGCCTCGCCGTTGCTCACGAAATGCACGGCGAGATAGGCGCCCCACAACGTAAAGCCCGCACCAGTCGTGTGCATGCCGCGCAGGCTCGTTCCGCGCGGGGGCATGAGAAGTACCGGCAGGATCTGACCGCGCGGATCGGGGACTTGCATGCCGCGTCCATCATTGGACTCGAACCAAGGTCCATTGCGCCCGTCAATCGGCGCGAGCAGATTGTTTCCGTCTTCGAAATCGTCGATCAGCAACGTCGAATCGACGCTGATCGCTCCGCCCATTCCGGACGCGCCGGACACACTCATGCCCCCCGACGCACCACCGAGATCGCTCCCGCCGCTCCCACCGCTCGCGCCGCCGCTATCCCCGCCGGCCCCTGCGCTCGCGCCACCGTCGCCACTCGCCGCGCCTCCCGCGCTCGGCGCTCCTCCGGTCCCGCCGTCGTCGAGTGGATAGTCCGGGAACGAAACCAGGCACGAAGCCAGCGCGCAGCCGGACATCATTGCAAGCGCAAGCGTAAGCGTAAGCGCGGACGATCGCATGGCGAATCTCGAAGAACGTTGGAGCATAGCCCAACGCTCTCGCACCCGCCCGTGGATCCTCCGCCCGGCCGCGTCAGCGCTAAACGGGCGAAGTGGTTGTGAGAATACCCGCACCCACACCGACGCCTGGACGAGACTTGCAACGCGGTGTCATCGCCACCCGTAGGCGACGCGCCATGAGCCATGTCACTCGGTCGTCCAAGCGCGGACCGTCCCGATGGCGTCCGCGCCGAGCAGGAGCTTGCCGCCGAGCGCCCACTGCAGCGCCGTGACCGTTTCGAGCATCGAGCCGCTGCCGACGGGCGCGCACGTCTTGCGTGGATGCCAGAGCAACACTTGCAGGTCGTCCGCTCCCGATGCGAGGAGTCCGGTGTGGGGATGAAAGGCGAGCGCCGTGCAGAGCGCGTCATGGCTGACGAGCTGGATAGGAGCTCTGCCCTCCGGGCCAGGCCCATCGAAGCGCCAGACATTCACGGTCGAGTCGCCGCCCGTGGCGAGCAGCTCGCCCTGCGAGTCCCACGCGAGAGCCCGCGGCTCACAGGGGAACCCTGATATCTCTGAAGCCTGCCCGGTCGACAGCCGCCAGAAGCGAACAGAGCGCTCCTGAGTTCCACAAGCGAGCACCGCTCCAGACGGGCTCCAGGCCAGCGACACGAGCGAGCCGCGCCACGGAAAGCGTCTCGTTCTTGGCTCTGGAGTCACACGAAACAATTGGGCACCTCCCGAGCAAGCGGTCATGAGCTCCGAGCCGCGACGACTCCAGGCAAGGCCGGTCACCGCGCTCTCGTGAGGGTCGGTCTTCCATGCCAGGGCGCCCGACGCCGTCCAAATGCACGCGACCCGTCCGGCTGCGGTCGCGAGTGTCTTCCCGTCAGGAGCCCAGGCCAGATGCGTCACCCACGCTGCTCCGTTCTGAAGCTCTGCGAGCTGGTGGCCTCGCGCGTCGTACAGGCGCGCGCAACCGTCCTCTCCGGCCGCCGCCAGCACACGGGTTCGCGGCGACCAGCCGAGCGCCAGCACGCCGCCCCGGTGCGTTGAGACCTGGAAGCGGAGCGTGCCGGACTCGGCATCGAACACAGAGACGGCGCCGCCAGCTGTCCCGACGGCGAGCACGCCGCCGTCGGGCGAGACGCTCAGAGCGGTCGCGTAGTGATCGACTTCCGCCGTCCAGGCTTCGCGAAGTAGGTCACACGCACCCCGTGCGCCTCGCGTAGTCAATGCAAGCATGAAAGATCCTTCCTGAGTCCAAGTCGGGAGCGACGCGAGCCAAAGCCTCGGGCCTGCTCGGCACGCGCAACGCGCAAAATAATCGGGCCAACCCGAGCTTGGCTGGGGCGACCAACCAAGACCGCACGGGTGTGCTGCGTTGTCGGGGGTAGCGATCCTGAACGCGAGCCAGCGGGCCGTGCGCGTTCGGGTGAACCGCGAGGTGCGCCTCAGACTGGCGGCGAAAGCTTGGGCGCGTAACTCAACACCGAGCGAGCCACGTACTGCTGCCGCTCGAGCGACGCGGGCAGCACAACGAGTTGCGCACGGCCCAACGCGCGTTGTCCGGGCAGGATGATCGCCGAGAAGCGATGGACCGCGCCACAGGCGTCGCAATCATGGTGATCGTGATGCGGCACAGCTGAAACCGGCAGCGGCGCCCGCTCCGAGTTTCTGGCTTCGAGCGTCCGAGAGCTGGGCGGGAGCTCGTCCTCGTGAACCAGTGCGCCGTCATAGGGGCAGCGGACGTGCGCGGTCAGGAGCAGATGACCCGTGCGCCACACGTCACCAAAGAACGCGAGCACCGCGAGCGTGGCGACGAACGCCTGCCACGTTCGCCAGCGGCGCGGCTGAGCTAGGACTCTGCGACGAGACGAAGGCACGGTGGCTCTCGGCCATTTTTCGCGCGGGCGGGTACACCAGTCAACACAAATGCAACCGGATTGCAGAACCGCTACAATTCTGTGACGTCCGCCGCTCGATTCTCGGTATGTACCCGACAAACGAGTTGCGCCGCGCGGATCCGCGCGAGATCATTGCGGCATGAAGGCGTCTGCGCGCGAACGAGACCTCCGGGAACTACTTGTCTCGCGCGGCCTGCGCGTGACCGAACAGCGCGTTTTGCTGCTTCAGGAGCTGGTCAAGGTCAAGGCGCCCATTAGTCATCCCGAGCTCACCGAACGCATGGCGCACTCCGGGCTCGACCGAGCCACCATCTATCGGAACCTGCTCACCTTGGCTGACGCCGGGGTTCTGGTCCGCGCTCAGCTCGGGGACAATGTGTCGCGCTTCGAGCTTCCGAGAACCTTGAGCTCCGATCACGCGCACCACCCGCACCTCGTTTGCTCGGAGTGCGGCAACGTTCGCTGCCTGCCCGCTGGTACGGTCAAGCTTCACGGCGAAGCCGCCCAGAGTGACGTTGCCGAGGTCCAACTGCGCGGTCGCTGCGTCGCCTGCGTTGGAGCGTGACTGCGCCGTTCAGCGCGCGCTCGCGTTCAGCCCCTAGCTAGCATCACGCCCGTTGTTACCTGCGAGTTGCATTTGGATAAATCTCTGGAGCGATGCTCAGGAACCGCCCGGCGGCGACGGAAAGTTGCGCGAAACGAAGCACAATCCTTGCGAGTTCAGGTGACCTTGCGTCGACTGCGTGTAACGAATGTAGTCGTAGTAGTCACGCAGCGCCTGCGACGGATCAGTGCCCGTTTTGTCCACCGGCACCTTCAGGGGGTCGAAGTGCAGTTGCTGACCAGCCGGATAGGGCGGCGTATAGAGTGACGCATCCACACAGGTTCGCATCGGCAACACGGTGCCGGTCTTGTCGGTGAATGCCGTAAAATCCACGCCTTTCATGTCTTCGACGGTTCCGAGGGGACTCGTGACGCCCACGTACTGCGCAGCGATTTGATCGAAACGAAGCGGCGAGTCTTCGGCGAAGCTCTCCCAGAATGGATGATCTGCGTGGATCGTGACCTGCCCGATGACGGATCGGTCGGATCGGAATTGGACCCCCCGCTCGTAGTCTTCACCGTTGAGGCCGGCGACTCCAGGGAACTCGCTGCCGTTTTGGCAGTTGACGTAGCTCGTGGGTGTACTGAAACCGAGCTTGAAATTCAGTGTCTTCGGCAACGTGGTGAAGTCGTAGGCGCTGCCGCCAGCGGTTGCGCAGGTGTCCGAGTCCGGCCGGCTCACGGTACCGACGTACAGCACGGAATAGCCGTTCTGGACCATGTAGTCGTACTCTGACTGCCCATCGGCATCGAGATTGACGCTCGTCGCTGACGCCGAAGCCGCGACCGTATCGAAGCCGAAGGCATACCTCATCGTCGTGTCGAACGCCGTGCCGTCGTCCTTGGATTTGATGGCGGCGAAGGGCTCGGCCTGCTCCGGCGAGCCACCCTCTCCGGTGATCGGACCCCCATTGTGCAAGTCGATCGCCCACGGGCCGTCGAGATGCGCCACCTGCGCGCCGTGCTGGGACTGGTCTGCCGGAACCATGTCCGGATTTTCCCAGAGTTTGATGTGATCAATCGACACGATGTAGTGATCTAGCTGGAAAATCCAGCCGTCCACGAGGAAGGTGTCGTCGGGAGTCGCGGGTGGAAAATCGTAGCCCGTTACGGCGAGCGATTCACCAGAGGCGGTGAGATACAAGCCACCCGGACCGGGATCAGCGACTGTGCTCGAGCCGGCCATGCCAGTCGAGCCGGCCATGCCAGTCGAGCCGGCACTGCCTGCATTGTCGTCGCCCGAGCTCGAACAACCCGCGAGGGTGAGCGGCAGCGCGGCGGCCAGAGCGATCAGCGAACTGGAAACATGACGATTCATGTGAAGCATCCTCTCAGTCGTTTTATTCGTTGGAGACAAGCCAAGAAAATTCGTAGACCTCAGCCGAGGCGCCAGTGACGCCGGAGAAGAAGTCGCGCGACGCTGCGACATCGGGACCCGAGCCTGTGCTCACGTCCCGAATCTCGAGCGTCGTTCCGTCTTCGCCAGGCAATAGAGTCGAGAAATCGACGCCGCCAAGCCATGACCGCGGATCAACCTGCAGCAAGAGCGAGCCGCCGACCGTTGGACTGATCTGGAGCGGAATCGGAGAGACGATGCGCTGCTTGCAGATGGGATTTGCGCCTGGTTCAGCTGGATTCGACGGTGGAATCAGACGGTTGTCACCGATGGTGATGGAGCCCTGAAACGGGAACGTCGCAGCTTGCTGTGTTGCCACTCCGGTAACAGAGGCGATGACGGTCGTGCTGGCGACGGTATTGATATCGCCACTCACCAGCCAGATCTCGGCGCTCTGGTCGAGGTCCGTCGTGGCGTTCCCCGGCACTGAAAACGGTTGCGGCAGGCTCGACAGGACATCGACGTCGACGGGGCCTGGAACCTGAAGGCCGTAAGTCGTGTCGCCCACGCAGCTTGCGTTGGCATCACCAGGGTTCGTCTGACCGAGTCGAAAGTAGACAGCGCCGATGTGCAGGCGCGCTTCGGTCAGCTGAACGTGAAAGCCAGCGCCCGTATCGAAGTCGAGCGAGCCATTCACGCCCGCGAGGCCGCTGGCAAACGCCTGGAACGTGACGAGCTGACCGCCAGTGTCGCTCGGGCTGCAGCCGGTGAGCGCTAGGGCCGCAGGCAATAGTGCGCTGAGCCAAACCCTCACGACGCGCCTCCCAAATTGCCCGAGAGAGACAGGAAGACACCGCGCGGCGCGCCGGCAGTGAATGCCCGCGCCGCGACGAGGGTCGGTTCGGGCTCACTGTGGAAGTCAGAGGCATAGTTGTACTCGCCGAGTCGATACCGAACATCGAACAGATTGGTCACTGCCAGCGAGAGCTCGAGGCCGCGCCAGCCGAGTGCCGCATTGGCATCGATGACGGAGATGATGTCGCTCACCTCGTTATAGGGCAGCGCTCGCCGTCCTACATAGGTCCAGCCGAGCGCGAGCGAGCCCTTCAACGGTTTGGCACCGAGCGTGAGCGGCAGCTCGTGAAAGATGGCTGCGTCATCGCGAAAGACGAGCGATGGAACGTACGGAATCGCCAGGTGCGTGTCGTCGAACGTCGGGTTGACCAGGGTCAGATTGGCCGACTCGTCGAAGAATGGTGCGGCGAGTCTGAGCGCGCCTGCCCAACCGACGCGAGTCGTCCCGTTCGCCAGAACGTTGCGACCTGCGGTCTGGCTGAAGACGAGGTCGCGATCCACCTTGGTTTCGAAGAATATCGAACGCGCCGAGAGCTCAACCGCGCCAAGAGCGTGGGCATACATGACGCCGCCTTCATAGGCGCGCACGCTCGCAAACGGCGTGTCTAGGTCTTGCGAGATGTAAGATGGATCGATCGATCGAACGCCTGCGCCATAGCTCAAAGAGAAGTTGAAGTGCTGGACGGGGCCGGCGGTCATGGTGACCCGCGGCATGACCTTCATCGCCCCCGTGGACGAGCGTTGAATCGGCTCGCGATGAGCACCGTTCAGCATTTGGTCGTGGCAGGACTGATTGGTCGGCGGCTGAGACTTCGACGGATTGTCGAAATCCCCCTGCGCCGCGCAGTTGTTCAGCACGTCGAACGAGAACGTGTCGACGCGCACTCCGCCGCGGAACGTGAGCCACTTCAAGGGACGCGCGGAGGCATCGATGAACAGCCCCACGTCCGTGAGCGTCGAGTCCAGATCGGTCTCCAACTTGTAGGGAATGTCGCCTGGCACGGTGTCGCGGTATTGCGTCGCATTCGTCAGGTCGACACGCGCTTGGTAACCGACATCGACGGATTGCTCGAGCCCGCCGAGCTTGGTGGACCAGCGCCCAGCGCCGCGACCGCCAAGCGTCCAGGCCCCGAAATTCTGATCGATGAGGTCGCCCCTCTGATCATGGAGCGTGTCGAGCGCATCTTGGGTGTCGAGCAGGAAACCCGTGAAGTCCTCGCGCGTGCGCATGTCGCGCCGGATCAGGTACAGACCCTGCGAGAAGCCAGACGCGTCGACCGCCTTGTCGTAGTTCACGTACAGTGAGAAACGCGAAGCGTCTCCGCCTTGCAGAGGATCTTCCGTGCCAAAGAACCCGACGCGGCCGGCTTTCCAGTCGTCCTCGCGAATCACGCCCGCCGATTGATAGTGCGTCGCGTAGGCCTGACCGCCAATGCGAAGCGTTGCACCGGACGAGAGCGGGATCTCGTATTGCCCCATCGCGGACGTCCGTTTCGACGAGCGGTTCACGCCGTAGCCGTCGGTCTGGTAAGCCTCCGCGGCGCCAAACGTCTGGCTGGACTCGCTCGGTGGCCCCCAAAGCACGACCAGTCTCTGAGTGTTCCACGAACCGTACGTTGCCTTCGCGGTCACGCCCCGCGCTTCGAGACCGAGGTGGTAGTCGGCGCTGCCGGCGACCGCGTAGTTTCCTTGATAGGGAGAAAAGGGACCTTCCGTGACGCGTAAGCCCTGAATCAGCTCCGGAATGATGAAGTGCGTGTCGGCGTAGCCGTTGCCGTGAATGTTGCCGCTGTCGTTGATGGGAACGCCGTCCACGCTGAACTCGACGTCCTGGCCCTCACGCGCGTCGAAGCCCCGTAAGAAGACTTGCTCGGCGTGGCCGTCGCCACTCTCGTTCGTCAGCAAAATCCCAGGGGCGAGCTTCAAATAATCTGCGGCGTTTTGGCGTGGCACGAGGCGGAGCGCGCCGACGGTGATTTGAAAATCTGACGCCCCATGCACGCGTTGCGTGGCTGCACCCTGGACCGTGATCTCGGTAGGTGGCGCTGGTGGAGGCGCCGCATTCGACACGCCACTCGTCACTGTCGGCGAGGCTTTCTGCGGCGGGACTTCAGTTGGCGACGGGGACTCGCGCGGCGCTGGAGCCGCCGTCTCGGACGGTGCTGCGGGTGGTGAGAAGTTGAACGAGACTCGGATCCGGCTTCGCACGGGCTTGCCATCCCGGCTTGCCGGGCGAAAGCGCCAACTCGTGACGGCGCGCAGCGCGGCGTCGTCGAACGAGGCTCCAGCGCTGTGCAGCACCGAAGGACTTTCGACCGTGCCGTCCTCGGCGACGATGATGGTCAACATCACCTCGAGTGGACTCGTCAGACGGGTCGCCTCTGGCGGCGGCACGGCGTCGCGTCGTTCGATCACCAGCGGCAGCTCCACGTTCTGTGCGACGGCGGCGCGTGAAACGCACGCGACCGTCAACGCGCAAGCAACACGGAGCCCGAGGGTCCGTCGAGCGCGAGAATGAGCCACTGAGCTCTGCACGACCATGCTGAGACCGTGCGAGTATCACGCCCTCCTCTCACATGCAACTGTGTTGCATAAACTGTAGCAAGTGAAAAGAGGCGGATTCCGTACTGAATCCTGAGTGAAAATCTCAAAATGTAAGGCGACATCTTGGTTCTGAAGCCCGAACCCTGACGCAGTCTAGTTGCAACAATGACCCGGCCTAACGATGCGCCGCGTCACCCTGGCTTGGGCCAGCACCATACGGAACGCCCACGAGGAACGCCGCGTGTCTGGGCGGTGAGTTGTCCTGATCGATGCACTGTTCGTAGAAATGAAAGCGAACGACCCAGCGACCCGATTCGTCAAGTACGATCGGCCCCGCCGAGCGAGGCTTCATTCACTGTGGTTGAGTTCTTTCTGCGCACTGCCCGTGCCAGGCGAAACACGACGAGCGGCTGCGAGCCTTGGCCGCGAGCTACCGCAACCAGGCCGTTGCCGTCATTGCCGTCGATTCAGAAGCCGACGCGACGCCGTCGCGGGATGCCGCCGAGGCGACTCGGCGCGGCTATTCTTACCCAATCCTGTTGACCCAGACGGTGTGGCCGCGCGCGCGCTGAAGGCCGACTACGCGACGTATTCACTGCTCCTGGACAGAACCGGCCAAGTGCTCTTCCTGCGTATGCTTGCGGAGTGCGACCTGACGGCGGTCGGGGCGACAAGCAGTCTCAACGCGCTCGAGATCCTTCAACACTCGCATGTCGATGTGGTCGTGTCCGAGCAATTCACATGGGGGATTGACGGCATTGGCTTGCTCAGCGCGATTCGCCAGCGCTGGC
>DATHOI010000872.1:0-5235 GCA_035485095.1 Polyangiaceae bacterium
CAAACTTCGGCGCAGGGCGGTATCAGGTGTACTTTGGCCTCTACAACGGAAACCACCGGCTGGAAGTTCGGCGCGGGCGAGCTGCGGAAAATCGCCTCGAAGCAGGTTATGTGAGCGTGCGCTGAAGTTCGAGCCGATTGCTCCGTGACACCCGACCGCAATGGGGTTAAGTCGAAGCCGTGAGCGACGAGCGACCCAAGCCGTCAGATTCGCCGCCCGTCTCGGAGCGCCGCAGCTCCGAACGCCTCGAGGTGGTGTGGTCGGTGGATTGCGAGACCGAGCAGACGTTTCTATACGCCAGCATCACCAACATTTCGGAGATGGGCATTTTCGTGGCGACGCATGAGCCTCTCGAGGTCGGCACGCGCCTGGTACTTCGCTTTGCGATGCCGGGAGATGAGGCTCCGTTCGTTCTTTCTGGGCAGGTCCAGTGGGTCAATCCGATCCGGATGCTCTCGGACAACCCGAATCCCGGGATGGGCATTCGCTTCGTCGAGCTGAGCGGTGAAAGTCGGGAACGGCTGATCAATTCCGTAAGAACCATCGCTTACGTGCGCGACAACACCAATTGAGCGCGCCAGCGCAGGCGTAATCCCGCAGCAGCGGAGCAAGCGCGAACGCCGTTACGCGGTTTTTGTCGACTTTTCTCGAGAAAAACGGGATGGAATGACGAAACAATGACCCCGGGCCGGGGCGACGCTGCTACAGTTCTGCCCCGATGCGACCCCGCTTTGCCGCTGATTACCGCACGCTCCTCTGGGTCATGCTTGCGCCGGCGTTAGTCGCGCTGCAGTTCGCGCGGCCCGCGCTGGTTCCTTATCTGTGGTGGGTGAGCGCCTACTTCGCGCTCGCGTGTGGCGTCATTGCGCACAATCACAACCACTGCCCGACGTTCAAGGGCAAGCTGCAAAATCAGATTTTCGGCAACTGGATCTCCATCTTCTATGGGTACCCAACGTTCGCCTGGATTCCGACGCACAACTTGAATCACCACAAGTTCGTGAATCGCGCCGGGGACGCGACCATCACCTGGCGCTACACGAACCGCCACAACCTACTGGTCGCGGTGACGTACTTCTTCGTCTCGAGCTACTGGCAGAGTGATCCGATCAAGGCGTTCGTCCGCAAGGCCAAGGCCCAGAATCCGTCGCTGTATCGTCGCATCGTCCTCCAGTACGTGGTTTGGGGCGGCGCGCACCTCGCGCTGCTCGCCTTGTCGATCGGCCTGCATGGCTTGAAGACGGGCCTGTACGTATACGTGATGACTTTGCTCGTCCCGGCGTTCTTCGCGCTCTGGACGATCATGCTCTTCAACTACGATCAGCACGTGCACACCGACCCCTGGTCGAAGCACAATCATTCGCGGAGCTGGGACGGCAAGATCCTGAATTTCCTGCTGTTCAACAATGGTCTTCATTGCGCGCATCACGAGAATCCGGGCACGCATTGGAGCAAGTTGCGTGAAGCACACGCCGAGATCGCACCACAGATCGATCCCGCGCTGATCGAGCACAGCTTGTTTTGGTATTGGACTCGCGAGTACTTCGTCGCGCCGTTCATCCCGAGCTTGGGTTCCAAGCAAATCGGTCGCGCTCCGTTCGAAGCGCCGGATGGCGCTCCCGTGAACATCACGTCAGCGGACGTGGACGTGGGCGAAGCCGGCACGAACGCGCAGATGGTCGGCTCGTAAGCTAGTCTGCCGTTTCGGCTCGGCTGAGACTACGGCGCCGGCTTGGCTGCGGCAGGTGGGGCAGCGCTGGCGGCGCCAGCGCCGGCTTTGCTCTTGGGAGCCGCTGCCACGGGTGCCGACGCACGCCGCGCGGCAAGCTCTTGATCTGCCGCTCGTTGATCGAGCTCGGCGATCGCGTCCTGGGCGCGGGCCTTGTAGTTGGGATCGTTCAGCAGGTCCTGGTAGTCCTGCCGGGCTCGCGACAAGTCACCCAGCGAACGGAAGCAATCGGCGGCTTGCCAAGCCGCGTCACTGCCCACCGAGCCCGGGTAGCGCGAATGCACGTCATCGAAGCGAGGGGCCGCGCTCGGACAGCCGGACACCATGCGCAACGCCTGCACCTCGTACAGCGCCGCGTTCGGCGCGTGCGCTCCGCCTTGGCTTGCGATTTCGGCAAAACGCCGCTGAGCCTCGGAATACCGCCCGTCGCGATATGCGGCCATCGCAGCGTTATAGCTCGCGTCCGTATCACCCGCGGCTTCCGCAGCGTTGTCATCGGCCTTGTCGTCGGCGGGAGCCTTGGCGAAACCTTGCGCCTCCCCGCCACCCAACGCCGGCGCGGCGGCAGCAACTTCCGGCGTGACCGGTACAGCTTGTTGGTGAGCTTCCGATTTCGGCTCGGCTGCTGCGCGGTCCCGATGCGGCGCGCCGTCGTCCGCGCGCAGGCTGGGACGTGTTGCGCCACGCGGAGCCTCGCTCGCGAGTGAGTCGACTTTCTTCGGCAGCACCGCTACCGAATCGTTGTCGCTCTCCGGCACGCCGCGCTCCGTAACTAGGACATGCTCGCGGTCACCTGGCTGCGCACGCAAGAACAGCAGGCTCGATCCGATCATCAGCATCAGCAGCGCGGCCATCGCGAGCTGGGGGCGCATGGCGTAGCCGGCCAATAACGACAACCCACGGCCGAGCCGTTTGCCAAGCGGCAAGAGCTCCGTGGCGCGCTGCTCGCCTTCGAGGATGCGCAGCTCGAGCCCCTCGGGAGCGTCCACCAGGGGCAGCATGCCGACCTCTCGGGTCGCTCGCAGGCCGGCACCGATGCTCCGGCAGCGTGCGCAGTGCTCCATGTGACGCTTAGCGGCGGCGCTCGTCAGCTCGTCGAGCTCGTCGTAGAGCAGGTCGAGCACGATGCGGTCGAATTTCTCGCAATCCACTGGAAAAACCCTGGAAAGAACGCCTCAGCGCAACGCGCGGGCGTACTCCTCGAAATCGCTGAGTGCGTCCTTCAAGCGGTCCAGAGCGTAGCGCATCCGACTCTTGACCGTGTTCTCTCCCACGCCAGTGATCTCGGCGATGTCTCGGAAAGGAAGGTTCGCGACCTCGCGCAGTAGGAACACTTCCCGCTGATCGTCCGGCAGCGAATCGACCGCTTTGACGATCGACGAGCGCACTTCGGAAGAGAGGGCGTTGCGCTCGGCGCTCGCCTGCGGACTCGGGTCGGCCATCGATTCGCCGAGGGCCGCGCTGCCCGCCTCCGCTCCATCGCTGAGCGGCTGGTCGAGTGAGGCGTGACGACGGTGCGACAGCTTGCGCAGCTGATCGATGCACAGGTTTCGCGCGATGGTGTAGAGCCAGGTCAGAAATCGTGCCTCGTGTTTGAACTCGGCAGCGTTTTGTACCAAGCGCATGAAGACGTCTTGGGTCACATCCTCTGCGACCGATGGAACGCGGAGCTGACGCAGCACGAAGTTATAAATCGGGCGGCTGTGCCGACGCACGAGTTCCGCGAACGCTTCGCGCTCGCCTCGCTGGTAGCGCACCATGAGCATTTCGTCCGTTGCATCGCCCTGCACGGCCGCCATTCGGGATTTCACTCTCGCCGGCGGACGGCAGCGCGCTCGTTGCTTGGGATGAGACCTCCGTCTGAGGCCTGGGCTGTTGCCCTACTATTACGTCCCAATGCGGCGTTCGATCTGCGGTCCGTTCCGGTGCGGGAACCGTAACGCTCGGGCGCTGTTTTCCGCAAGACACAGCATTTTTGAGGGGCAGACGCGCGCTCTGCGGTTTGTTCGGGGCATTGGTCGAACAGCAGGCCGGCTGTCTCGAGCGCCCCGTCGGCAGTCCGAACCGGAGCTCGCCTAAGTCACCCGAGTGGACGACGAACGAGCCCGGCGAACCGTGCACGAGCGTGGCGGATTTCCACCTCGGGGGTAGACCCCCCCACGGCTCGCAACTCCGCGGACAGAAGTGCGAAAATCCGACTTGGCGGCAAGGCTGCATCAGAGGAAGATGCCGCGCTGGAGCTTGGGGCTCCACTCGTTCGCCGTTTCTTGG
Source organism: Polyangiaceae bacterium (assembly GCA_035485095.1). Taxonomy (GTDB): domain Bacteria; phylum Myxococcota_A; class Polyangia; order Polyangiales; family Polyangiaceae; genus PMG-095. The sequence goes on from DATHOI010000872.1 coordinate 4,001, forward strand.
AGTCAGGGAAGGACGGAACTTCCTTGCCGATCCTCAATCTGGAGAGGGTAGTGATGCGCCTTAGCAAAGCCTTGTGGTTCACCGCGTTCGCGGGTTTTATCTCGATAGCTCCCGCAGCCCGCGCGCAAACGCCGGCGAGTAAGACAACGGCGGCCGCGCCTGCAGCAAGCGCGAAGGCTGCGGCTCCTACACCGGCACCAGCCGCGAGCGCAGCGACTGACGCTCCCGCCGCAGCGCCGGCTGCGACGACCGCAGCACCGGCACCCGCCACGAGCGCGGCCCCGGCGAGCGCCGCGGGCGGGGCAACGCCGCCGATGGACGGCTCGACTTACGTCGTGCGCCTGCGCGATCTCGAGCAGCACATCGATGAGCTGAAGGAGCAGATTCGGCGCAGCCACACGCGGCTGAGCCTGCTCAGCGACACCATCTTGTCGGGCGGAGCCGGCGGCGCACGTGCTGAAATCAACTTCAGAAATGACCTGAGCAGCGCGTTTCGTTTAACCGGCGCCTTGTTCGTGCTCGACGGCGCCGTTCAATACAACAAGCAAGACGAATCAGACGACAGCGCGCTGTCGCAGCAAAAAGACATCCCGGTATTCACCGGTTCGATCCCCCCCGGTGATCATACCGTGCAGATCGTGCTGCAGCTCCGTGGCAACGGCTACGGCGTGTTCTCTTACCTCAAGGGCTACAAGTTCAAGGTTCCCTCGAGCCACTCCTTCACCATCACGGAGGGCAAGACGTTGAAGCTCGACGTGATCGCTTGGGAGAAGGGTGACGTGACGACCGATCTCACGGATCGCCCCGCGATCCGTTTCACTGAGAACATCCGCTCCGGCGTCGCGTCGGACTCCTCGCCCGCCGGCGGTGGTCCTTCGCCGGCTCCGGCTTCCTCGGTCTCCGCTAAAGGCAGCGTCGGTGTTTCGGTAGGTACAGGAGACAAGTGATGCGCAAGCGCCCGCTCCGGAGCGGTGGGTTCGCCGCGGTCGGCTTGGCTTTGTTCTTCGCGCGTCCGGGCCTTGCGCTCAGCACGTCCGAAGCACAAGGCCGCGCCACCTCGGCCATTCAAAGTGTCGAGTCGGACATCGGCAAGGCGCCTCCGCCGTCCAAGTTTCGTGAGCCTCCGCCCACCCCAGCGGTGCGCCTCGCGAACGCCGATATGTTGCTCCACGCGAAGAACTACGACGCGGCGATCGACGGCTTGAGCAAGGTGCTCGAGCTCAATCGACAAGGCA
>DATHOI010000873.1:0-3150 GCA_035485095.1 Polyangiaceae bacterium
GCTCGGCGAAGCAAATACTTCGAGACCCCGGATGCCGAACGCCGCTGCGACCTGCTGCACGTAACTGGTGAACGCAGCCGAGCCCGTGGGCATCGGGGCGGCGCGCAGGGCGCGCAAATCGACCGTGTAGGCGGCGTCGAGCACATCGCCACTCTTGCGGAGCAGCGCGCGCAAGGCGGGGCTCACCAACTCCGGCGCGAGGAGATCATCGAGCCGTGCGTCACCTGCGACGGGCCCGGCGGCGGGTACGGCCAGCTCATCGCCATGCAACGCCGCGAGCGTGGAGCGCGCCACGAGCGCCGCGTCGCCCGCGTGCTTCAGCTCCGCGACAGTCGCGAGAACCTCGAAAAATCCGGGCTCGAAGCGGCCCGTCGCGAGCGCGCGTCGCGCGTCGGTGGCAGCTCGGTCGAGCAGCACTTGCGTGGCGCGAGTCTCGCCGCCGCGCTGTTGGAACTCCGCGAGCGCGCGCAGCACGGCGCTATCATGCGGCCATTCCTTGCGCGCTTTCTCGAACGTCGCTTCGGCACGTCGGCGATCGCCGACGATTTGCTCTTCGACCAGCGCCAGCGAAAGCGTGCGGTCGCGTTTTTCATCCGGCGTCTTGGCGCGAGCGAGCAGATCCGTTTGTAGCGACAGCGCCGTCGCCTTGTCGCCCATGCGGCCGTACACCAAGACCAAGCGCCCCACCGTGGCGGTGTCGTCGGGGTCACGCTTCAGGACCTCTTTATAAGCCAGCTCCGCGCGCTCGGGGTTGGGCAGCGCGGTGTCGTACAACTCGCCCAAGCGACGATAGATCTGCGCTTGGCGTTGCGGTTCGATCACGTGGCGAGCGAGTCGGATCAGGGCTTGTTCGCCCGAGGCCCAATCCCCTTCGTCCAGACACAGCTCGGCGAAGGCCTCGAGGGCTTCGGCGTGGTCGGGGTTGGCGTCCAGTGCAGCCGCGAGCGCCGCCTTGGCGGCTTCCTTCTCGCCGACTTCGGCGAGCGCTCGGCCGCGGGTGACTTCGATCGCCACCCGCTCCTCCGGGTCGGTCGTATGCTCCAGACGGCGTTCCAGGAGCTCTGCCAGCTTCTGCCGTTCATTGCCGGACACGTACAGCGATTGCAGGCGTACGACGGCATCCTCATGGCTCACATCGAGCGCGACCGCGCGCTCTAGCGCCTGGCGCCCGCGCTCCGCGTCACTGGCTTTGTCGAGCCAGAGCACGGCAGCCTGATGCCACGCGCTCACTTGATGAGCCTCGACGTGACTGGCTTGGGCGGCGGTCTCCAGCGCCTGAGCTGCGGCCGCATATTCTTCACCCGCCTCGAGCACCTCTGCCAGCGTGGTGAGCGCGATCAAGTGGTCGGGGACTTGCTCGAGCGCCGCCGAGAGCAAACGCTTGGTGTCGGCTGGGCGATCGAGTCGGGCAGCCGCTTCCGCGGCGCGCAGAGCCAAGGTGGCTTTGTCCAGGGGGCGATCCGCCCGCTCGAAGAGGCGCTCATCGACACGCAAGCCGAGGTCATTGTCCTCTGCCGCGCGCGCGTGAGCGCTGAGACTACGCAGCGCCCAGAGCGGACTGTCGCTGCCGCGGAGCGTGAGCTCGGCCATCTCACGGGATGCCGTCCACGCGCCGCGTTTCACGCGTAGGCGCGCGGCGAGCCGCGCGTGGGCGCTCGCTTCCCCCGGGTCGAGTAGGCGCGTCAAGCTGACGGCGATCGGCTCGAGCTCATCCAGGCGATCGCCGCTGATGTAAGCCTGCTCCAAACGGCGTAGTGCCGGCAAGTAGTCGGGCGATTGCTCGAGGATAGCGGTCTGCCACAAGAGCGCGCTCGAGGTGTCGCCGCGCGCGCGGTCGATCAGGCTGAGCCGCTCGTACAAATCACGTTGCTCGCTGGCAACCTCGGTGGCGCGCGCGCGTTCCAAGAGCGACTCGGAGATGCGGGCCGCGGCCGGACCGAGCGCAGCGTAGCGCTCCCCAGCTACCGCTGCGAGCTGGCCGCTGCCTGCGTCGGCGGCTCGGTACGCGTCGCGTGCCGCGGCCTCGCGATCGCCGCCGCGCCCTCGCTCCAAGGCCGCTTCAGCGAACAGACGCCCTTGTAGCGCGCCGGAGCTGACCTCCGCGAGCTGTTCGCGCCAGGCCGCTCGCGCGTGATCGTCGGTTGGCACCATGCGCTCCTCGAGCTCACGCAGCGCGAGATCGGAGGGTCTCGCGCGAAGCGCCTCGTCGAGCAGGCTCTCGGCCAAACCGAGATCGCTCTCCGCGACGAGCAGCGCTTCGCGCACGAGATCGAGCGAACGCTCGATGGGATCGTCGGAGGCTTCGCGGCGCGCGCGCAGCGCTGCCAAGAGCCCGTCGCGATCGCCCCGCTGTCGCGCCGCCACCTCGGCCAAACGGTAACTCAGGGGCAGGCTCGGGTCGGCAGCCTTGGCGCGCTCGAGCAGCGCTTCGAAACCGTTCGCGTCGTCGTTGCCCTTGCGGAGCGCGGCTTCGAGCAACGACAGCGCGGCGCGCGGCGAGGCGTCTAGGCGTTCGCTGAGCGCGATCAGCAGATCAGCGGTCTCTGAGGGCGCGCCACTGGCGAGCGCGCGGAGCGCGGCTTCGGAGGTCGGATCGAGCTCGAGCGCACGACGGTACTCGTGCGCTGCAGCCGTCTGATCGCCCGCGAGCTCATAGACCAAGCCGGCGGCGAGCTTTTGATCGTATTCAGCGCGCGGGTTTCCGTCCGCTTGGGGCCATTCACCGAGCGCGCGCGCGATGGGCGCTTTGGCTTCGGCTGCCTTGGCGAATTCGAGCGACAGCAGTCGAGCCAGGGGATGATTCGGGTGCGTTTGCTCGAACGCCTCGGCGTCCGCGCGCAGGTGGCCGAGCCCCGGCGCGGCTGCGGGCGGCGCTGCGATGCTTTGCCCGAGCCGCAGCTCGGCTCGGCTGGCCTCGCTGCCCGAACGCACGTCGAGAGTAGCGGGCGACGTGGCCGCGACCCAGGCCGCCGCGAGCGGCCTCAAATCAGCGGTCCGCGCCAGCTCCCAAACGGTCGATTCCAAGCTCTGCGCCGGCAACCCCGTGAGCGCTGCCAGAGCCACGCGATCCGTCGCGCTGAAGGTCTCCTCGCCCTGCGTGCCGCTGACCGCGTTGCGCACGGCCTCTGCATCGCCCTGCTCCAGAGCGCG
>DATHOI010000874.1:0-17356 GCA_035485095.1 Polyangiaceae bacterium
GCCTGAAGAACCACCACTCGAAGAGCCACCGCCGGCAGTCGCCACCGAGCCAGCACTGCCGCCTGCGCCGCTCGAAGCGCCGCCGAGGCTACCGCCCGAGCCCGCTCCCCCAAGCTGCGAGGCACCCGCGCCCGCGGTGGCGCTCGAACCGCCGCCGCTAGTCTGCGCCCCGCTCACCCCGGCCGACGAACCTCCACTACTACTCTGCCCCGACGTGGACCCGTTGCTGGAGCACGCACTGAGCGCAGCGCACGAAAGCACGAATACCGTCGACTCGCGAAGCCAACTCCTAGTCATGACTCGATCCTGAAGCAACAACTGCGCCGCGACAGCTCGCGAACTGATTGGCGCTCAATCGCCGTTGTTCGCCTGCTGCGCCAACGGGAACCGCGCACGGTCGGTAGCTCAACAGCGCATGACGTCATACGTGTCTTGCGGCTCGCGCTCGGCAACCGTTCATCCCTGCGCGTTCCGCGTATGCATGTGGCGGCGTTTGCACTCAGGTGACGAAACACAAAGGCCGGAGGCTTCCTCGGCCTGCGCGTACGGGTCAGAGCGGCCCCCGACCCGTGCGCACTCTGGCAGGCTCTCGCCGTCCTGTGGTCCCGCGCGCTCGCTTTGGCGGTAGCCCTCCGCGCTATGGCCCGTCCGCGGCAGCACCGCGTCTCTTTGTCGCGCGCTCGCGTTCGAGCTGGCCGAGGACGGTGCGCTCGCCCTCCAAGCCGTCGAAACCGCATCGATTTGTGCGGAGTCGTTCCCCATCGCCCGCGACCTGCCCATCGCTCGCGAGGTCGCTATCGCTCCGGCGACGCTACTAGAGCCCGTGCTTCAGCTGTGTCGACGAGCGCATTCCGAAGGCTGTCACGACACGGTGATCCAAGAAGGGGCGCAGGCGCGCTCCCCTGACGCACGACGAAACCGGTTGGCGCGAACTAGGCGGAGAAAACGGCTCAGCGGCAGGCCGCAGTCGAGTGCTAAACCCAAGGCTATTTCGCCGCCGATTTCGCGCAGCGAAAGCCAATCCCATGGCTTTGAGTTTCCGGCGCCTGCGCGTACCGAAACGACGGCCTCACCCAACCGGCGAAACCGCCGTTCCACGCGCCGCCGCGAATGATGCGCTTAACCCCTTGCAGTGGGCCCGAAGGATTTCTCGATGGGTTGGCAGCGTATCCGCCTTGCCAATCGGAGACCCATTCCCAAACGTTGCCGACCACGTCGAACAGCCCGAACTGCGAGCGCCCCGCGGGAAAGCTTCCCACAGGAGCCGTTGTGGCGTAGCCGTCGTCCGCCAAATAGAGCGAGTCGAGTTGCGCGCCGTGCGCCATTCCCCAGGCCAGGCACTCGCTTCCACAAGCGTTTAAACGGTCGGGAGCCGGTGCCTCGTCGCCCCACGGATAGAGCCGTCCATCAGGACCACGCGCAGCGTACTCCCATTCCGCTTCGGTCGGCAGCCGCTTGCCGTTTGCCTCGCAAAAGCTGCTGGCCATCTCCCACGTCACGCAGTTGATCGGGTGTTCCCGTTTGGTTGCATCGCGGATCGTGCAGAGCTCGGAATAGAGCCGGCGGTCCCCGTCGCTGATGTTCGGCCAGGCGACCTCGGTTGGAGCGCGTCGACACTTCCCGGCGTCCGAACATTCTCGGTAGTCTTGAGCTCTCACCTCGTACAGATCGATGAAAAAGGAGTCCAGGGAGACTTGGTGCGCTGGCTTCTCGTCGTCTGGATCGGCTCGGCGGTCCGAGCCCATGAAGTACTCGCCTGCGGGGATCTCGACCATCCGGTCAGGGCAGGTGGGGACCGTGCCCGCTGGTGCCGTGCGATTCGGGCTCGCCACACTGGGAGGCAGCCTCCCTCGGTCCGAGTTGGCTTGATGCGCGGCGCGCAGTCCGCGAAAGATAGCCAGCCCCGTCAGGACGATTGCAACCGCACCGAGCGAGACACGTATGAGCGCCGTGGGTCGCTTCGCTCCAATCGGGGCGATCAGAGTGAGCGCGGACCGAGAGGCGGTCGTCGGTGGTCTGGCCACGCTTTGGACGTTCGCAGTTACAGCGGACCGGGTCGACGATGCGATGGGGTGGCCTACTTCCGCGGCGTTTTCGAGAGCGACCCAGAATTCTGCGGCGCGTGCATAGCGAGTGCCGGGTCTAACCGAAAGCGCCTTGACGAAGACGGCCTCGACTTCGTCAGACACCTCCGCACCCAATCGTCGCGGCGTGGGGCGACGACGCGGGTCGCATGACAATTGGGCAAGCCGCATCAAGTCATTCCCGTCGAGCGAAGCGCGCCCCGTAAGCATCTCGACCGCCACGAGCGCGAGCGCGAACACGTCCGTCCAAGGCCCGGTCGCGCCATAGCTCCGACTGAATTGCTCCGGCGCCGCGTACTGCGGAGTGAACGACGTTGTAGCTAGCCCGGTCTTCGCAAGGGTAGCTCGGAGCTGGAGCTGAGTGTTGTCGGTCACCAACTTCGCGACGCCGAAATCGAGGACCTTCAACCGGGCCTTTCCGGAGCGAGGGTTTGAACCAACGACGAACAGATTGGCAGGTTTGATGTCGCGATGAGTGACCCCCATCCCATGCGCAACATCGAGCGCCGCAGCCGCCTGAGCGAGTAAGGGGAGCATTTGCCCAAGCGTCCAGGGCCGCTCTCCGTCCGCACTTTCTTGCTCGAGCACCGACGCCAGCGAACTGCCCTGAATGAACTCGAGCACCATGTAGGGAGTCCACTTGCCCTCCGGGTCTGTGTGCGTACCGATATCACGCGCCTGGACGATGTTGGCGGTCTCAGTGCTGAGCTCGGTTAGGATGGCGCCCTCGCGTACGAATGCCTTCAGCAGCTCCTCGCGTTGATCTTCGGGGACTCCAGAGAGTCCATTGAAGAACTTGATCGCTACTGGCTTCTTCCAGATGATGTGCACCGCACGGTACACCACCGACATGCCGCCGCGGCCGACGAGTTCCTCGACACGGTACTTGTCGGCAATTGTCTGTCCGATGAAGGCCAGTGGGTCGCTCGTGCTCAAGGAGGCTTCCCGCCGCGGTGTGCGCGACTCAAAACACGTAGCCGAAGCCTAGCCGTTGGGGCCAATTGGCGGCGTCAAGTCACGCGCAGCGCTTGGACTTGAAGCGCCAAGACCCGCTGACGCCAGCAACGCCGTCATAACCACAACGCCAATACGAGGATGCACCAAATGTGTACGCCGTGCTCTCGGGATGGTTACCGGATCACCGCAGGCTAGGGGAAAACAGTGACAGGCCATCCGTCGCGTCGACCGTGCGACGGCTTGGCAGAGTGCCTCCTTTGTCTCGAAGTAGTAATAGACGTTGCCGAGCGGAACGTCGCAAGGGTCGCAACGTCAGCAAGCTTTGCCCGAGGAAGCCTTGACGATGAGGTGGCTCCTCACCCGCGGCGACAAGCCGGGTGCGCTTATCCCGGGGACTCGACAAATAGGGGAGGCAGGACGGGTTAGTTAGCGGACTCACTCAAACTTCATCAATCCTCGAGTTACACCCCTCGTGCGCGGGAGGGACGATCCGTCGAGCAGCTCCACGAGTTGGCGCCTCAGTGCTGCCCTCGCGCGATAGACGCGAGATTTGACCGCGGACTTGGACGAGTTGGTGCGCAAGGCTGTGCCGCTGACGGATTCCTCAAGATGAACTATGGCGAGGAATGCCTCTCGATCGTCGCGCGGCAGGCTATCTAGGACGCGTGAGAGCACTTGGACCAAAAGGGGGTCAACGCTGGTCCTATTCACCGCGACCTCCGGCAAGTTCCCCGAATCAGTCACCCGAGCGCGGGCTCTTGCGTAGGCACGCCTGCACTCAATGGCGGCGTTGCGGGCAATCATGAACAGGTAGGGCTCGACTTGTGATCCAGTTCGCCAGTTGGCCCGAGCCCGATGTAGCTTCATGAACGTGAGCTGGATTAGGTCTTCGGTCGAAGTGGACGCGGTCACAATCTCCTTCAAATAGCGGGTGAGTCGCGGCAGCATTCCGGCATACAATTCAGGAAAAGCTGCCAGATCGCCGCTCGCATAGCGTTCCATCGCAGCGTTCATTCTTGCCTCGAAGTCTCCGCGGCGCTCTCTGGCGGCAAGTCCGCCGGGGTCATTGTCGGCCATCAGGAACACTTCGCGCATCAAGCGCGAATTTGCGCAGTGGTATGCCTCGACGGACAAATGGTTTCCGACCGCGTCACCACGGGGAGCTCGGCGAAGACGGAGTGAGCGCTACTTGAGTTCCTTCGATCACCCGCGGCGACTCGGCTCACGGCGCCGGTTGCGTGCAACGCGCGCGGACTCGGCATCTCGCGGCCCCTTAGCTTCGCTTCGCCTAGTGCTGACTCTGTCTTTGCAACGTCGCGATTAAGGTTTGACGAACTTGAGTGTCATTCGGTCGCTCTCGCCGATGGCTTCGTACTTCGCACGGTCGACGTCGCCGAGTACGTAGGTAGGCGGAAGCGTCCAGACGCCCCGCGGGTAGTCCTTCGTGTCTTGGGGTCTGAGTTGATCGCGGACTTGGCGACGAAGTGAAGGCTGGCTAACTCGACCTTGGCGATGACCCAATCTTCGCGGAGATATCCACCACTTCCGGGTGGCTCGGCATCGCTCTTTGAGCGGTGATCAACCAGCCCGAATGTGCCGCCGCGCTTGAGTACTTTGAAGACTCGTCCAAGCACGACATCGACCTGACCATCTCTCCCAACCCAATTGTGCATGTTGCGAAGGTCAGGACTCACTTGGCGATCTATCGCCTCGAGCGCCGAGTTCGCGTGCCGGTTAACCGGCGGTGATGCCGCCGTTCACCGGGATGATCGCCCCGTTGATGAACGAGGCGCTGTCGGACGCCAGCCAAGCGATGGTGCGCGCCACTTCTTCGGGGGTGCCTGCGCGACCAAGCGGAACCCGCTGGGCCATGATCTCCGGATGGCCATCGGTCACGCGCGATAGCATCGGCGTGAGGATCGGTCCGGGTGCGACCACGTTAACGCGAATGTTTTCAGCAGCAAGCTCGAGCGCGGCCGCTTTGGAAAGGCCCTCGAGCGCATGCTTGCTGGCCGCGTAGATCGACATGCCCGCCATGCCCCGACTACCGGCGGTTGAGCTCAAGTTGACGATTGCGCCACCTCCGGCGCGCCGGAGCGCCTTGATTTGCGCCCTCATGCCCAAGAATACGCCGCGCACGTTGGTGTCGAACACTCGCTCGTAGGTCTCTTCGTCGAAAGCGTCGAGCTGACCCCGCGCTTCGAGCCCCGCGTTGTTCACGGCAACGTCGAGCCGTCCGAAGCGCGTCAGGGCGAGGTCCACTAGCGCCTCGATATCCGCGTTGCTCTTCACGTCCGTCCGTTGAAAAGCTACCGTGCCAAGGGGTAGTTCGGACACGAGCTCGCTTCCGGCCACCGGATCACGGCTGCCGAGCACGAGCTTGGCGCCTTGCTTTGCAAATTCGAGCGCGGTGGCGCGCCCGATGCCACTCGACGCGCCGGTGATCAGTACGACTTGGTTCATCGGTTCAGTCCTTCACGTCCAGTTTGGCTGCGTCGATTGCCGCTAGGATCTGCGCGGTGTTCGGGCGCACCTTGAAGTCCGGATCGGAGTGAGCCCAGCGCACGATCCCAGCGCGGTCGATGAGGAACAGCGCCGGGATGGCGATCTGGTGCTGCGACGTTCCCGAGTAGTGTTCCAGATCGACCCCGAAGCTTTTCATCTTGGCGAGTTCTTCGCCCGAGACCGTCTTTACTAGCTGGAATGCGGCGATCGCTTTGGCATTTTGATCGCTGAGTAGCGGGAACGGCACAGTATAGGTCGCGCGCATCTCGGCTTCGGCCGCGGGTTGGTCGACGCTCAGCGCTACCGGGGTCACGCCTCGCTTCTGGTATTCAGGATAGGCCAGCGTCAGCGAGTGGATCTCCATGTTGCAGTACGGACACCAGCCTCCCCGATAGAACGCGAGAAGAATGGGACCCTTCGAGTACAACGAGGCAAGGCGCACCTGAGCGCCGGAGAGGTCGAGAGCGCTGATGTCGGGTACCGCGCTCCCGACCGGGACCCCAGTGTTGGGCGCCAAAGCGCCCAACGCACTCGCAGGCGGGTCCGCGTAGGGTTTCGGCGAAGCGACGACGAACGCGCTCTGCGCGCTCGCGGTGCTCCTTGGCCCCGGGCTGACCGAGCTCGCTGGTTTCGCTTCCTCCGGCGTGGTCGGAGACCGCGAGCAGGCTGCTCCAAGCGCAAGCGTGAGGAACACAAAATATCTTGCGGCGTTCATTGGCCTCGGAATGCACGCAGGGCATCAAGCAATGCCGAGGGCTCGAGCCGCCGCGTGTAGTCAGTGTCGACGTGAGCCAACTGCACGACCCCGTTCTTATCGAGCACGAACGTCCCTGGCATGGGGAGCTCCCATGAATCGTCGCCATTGAACTTTGGCATCGGGTTGCCGAATTGGACCTGCAGCGCTTGCAGTGCCGGGCTGAGCTTGAAGACCAGGCCATATTGACGCGCGACCACCTGGTGCACGTCGCTCAAGACCGGGAAAGTTAAGGCCTTCTTCTCGGTATCGGAGAGCGCATAGTCGGGAGTTTGCGGCGAGATTGCGATGAGCTGAGCTCCGAGACCATGAATTTCAGACAAGATGCTCTGGTAGGCGCGTAGCTGAAGATCGCAAAACGGGCACCAGCCGCCGCGATAGAAGGTCACTACGACCGGACCCTTCGCGAGCTCCGCGGCCAGAGTGATGACGCCGCCTCGCGCTTCGGGCAAAGAGAATCCAGGAGCACGCCCGCCGACTGGCAGCGCACGATGCGCAATGCCGGATGCGGCAAGCGTGCCGAGCTCTGTGCCGAGCGTCTGCAGCAACTCGGGCGGAGCATGCGCCGCCATCTTCTCCATGAACTCCGCGATCAGGCTCTTGAGGTTCGGGATTTCGGTCGTGATGGCCACCTTGACTCCAGATCTTGTTAATTGCTCGAAACAACACCGTTCAGCCACAGCTCAATGCGACGCAACTGACTCGCCAGAAGCTCGCGTGAGCGCATGGTGTGCGCCAACAGCATGGTGCCCTGCATCGAGGACACGAGCTGCTCCGCCAGTGCGCGTGCCTCGCGGGGCCTCGCGCCAAGCGCCCTGAACTGCTCCTCGCACCAATCGACATAGACAGTGAGCAACCGTGCCCCCGCCTGCGCCAACGGCGTGCCGGAAGCCAGCTTTTCAAGTTCCTGACAGAGACTCCCATGCGGGCAGCCGAACTGGATCACCGAGTCGCTCGAATCGAGCGGCGAACGCAACAACTCCCGCAGCCGCCTTCGGGGCTCCGCATGCTTCTTCGACCAGAACTCGAAGCGCTCGCGCAGCATCGCCTCGTGTGAGGCGATCACCGCCTCAGCAAGCCGTTCCTTGGTCTTGAAGTAGTAGTGCACATTGCCTAGGGGAACACGGGCGAGCTCTGCCACATCGGCCAAGCTCGTGCGATGAAACCCACGTTCATGCAAGAGCTCGCGGGCGGCGCGCACGAGCTCGTTGCGCTTCTCGACCGAGTCATAGGCGGCGGGCATGCCTCAGAGTTAGTTGATTAACTTACAATGTCAAGCTTTGCGAGCGTGCCCGCACCTTGAGCCGGTAAAAACGTTGGCCACGTGCGGGTTACCCGGACTCCATCAAGGACAAGGTTGACCGCGAGCACCCCGTGCCGAGCATGCGCACACGGAGGTCAAGTCCTGCACGCTTACGGACGGTGTCAGCCTATCTTCGCGCCACTATTTCCTCGATCGACCAGCGCTAGTTTCCAACAAGCGTGAACACGAAGTCGGTCGCTGCAGCGTGGCACCCAGCACATTGGTTCGCGCCCACCCCATCGGCGGACAGACTTCCGCCTTCCTGGTACCAATACCAAGATGCAGCGGTCGACCCGCTGCGCACCTTCACTTGCACCGCGTGTCCGATCACGGTCGACTTGTCGCTCGCGTATAGCAATTTTACTGCCGCCGCTCCGACCGGAAAATCGGTTGCGTCCGCGCTCGCGGCGAGCGAATCGTTTTCGTAGATCTGATTTGGTTCATGTGGTGAAGGAGGGCGAGCGTCGTGTACTGCAGGTTCGTGCGCCCACCCAGCATTCAGACCCGCGCTTAGCCACATGGCCAAATCCGCTGCATTTTGGGGCGGGATCTGTGGGTCTGTCACTCCCGTGCCGATCATCGCCGGCGGCATGGGCGTTGCCTCGCTCATACTGCTGCAGGCGACGATTGGCGCTAGCAGCAGGACGCAGACCGCGATTCCCGGGCGCACTCGTACTTCGTTTTGTTGGTGCCGAGACATGGTTACTCCAAAGGGGAAGTGGCGCGCGACCGCGAAAGAGCGCAAGCGCCCGTCTTTAGTTCTTCATACCGTCTCGCGAAGACATTGGTTGCATACTCCCCTCAAAAAAGATTGACCGGCAAGCGCTGTAACCGTCCGTGCGTCACCGGCATAGCTCCTGGCGCGCGCCTCCATGCGGGGCACGCTGGTCGAGATCCACTCAACGGAGGTGACAATCGTGTCTTATTTTTGGCTATTTGGAATCGTTTCGACGGGACTAGCGCTCAGCGCATGTAGCAGCGGCACGTCGGGCAACGGCGCCACGTCGGGCAACGGCGGCATGGCGAGCGCCACGTCTCCGACTGACCCTGATACAGCGGACAAGGTCCAAGTGGATCGATTCAGTGATGCTGCGGGGCATCTTCAGAAGCGCAGTGCGTCCCCAATGCTTCCCGGTCCGAACGAGATGGTCGACTTTGATCAAGGCCCATTCATTACCCAGGGCTTCGGCCCGAGCGGCGAGGTGATCAAGTACTACAACTTCGACGTGCAGCCGACGACGCCAGCACCGATCTACGTCCCGATGAAGGGCGGCAAGCCCGTGGACGGACAGCTCAACATCGTCGACGTGCTGCCGGGCGACGCCGGCTATAATGACTTCTGGCAGGTGGTTGCGGTCACAGTGCCGGACACGTATGTCGCCAACACGCTCACGAGCGCCAGCGCAGTAAAGAGCTCGGGTTACGCACTCCAGACCACCAGCACGCTAGTCAATTGCCCGATCGTTCCCGAGGGTTCCACGGCAACACTGCGTGACACCGGTGACACCTCGGGCACAGGTCTGATCCGTGGTTGGTACCAGGGCAAAGTCGTCTTCTACTTCACCTTCGGCGAAAAGGCGGCCGGGCTGATGGTGAACAACGGTATGGTCCCAACGTCTCCAATTTACGTCACATTCAACGACGACGCGAAGGGGCCCGCCTCGGGTTTCATGACGGAGGCTGACGGCGTGCAAACTCACAATGTTGTCGCGACGCTGCCGACCGACGCTAGCTACTCTCCGTTGTGGACAGTCACTCCGTTTCCGGACGCCCAGTTCGGCAACGTCATGAACCTCGCGACAGCCGCGGTTGCCGCGGGCAGCGCTGCCGTCGCGGCCGACGTGAATTGCCCCGTTGTATCAATCGCAACCAAGTAGCGCACGCTTCACTCGCAGGGCGACCTCGGCGATGATGATTCACCGGCCGTCGTTCTAACGCGCCTCGGCGAAGGCGGGCTCGGCGTGCGACCGCCTGAGCCAGGCGCGCACGGCCTTCGGCTCCGGCATCGACGGTCGGCTTGTGCGCAGCGCTGCGCCATCGGTACCTTCGGGGTTTGACACCGCGATGTGAACGGCGCGTGGTCAAGAAGAACTCCTGTGTAGCTTTGATGATGCGGCCGTTGACCGGGGTCAACGGCCCGCAAATCGAGGTACCCATCGGAGTACCCGGAGCGCGTCGCCTCAAACGCCCCGATTCACGATTCGGCGTGCTTATCAGCGCACACCAGTGGATTCGAACCACTGACCTACGGCTCCGGAGCCAGTAACACTCTATTAGGTGATAGTAGCAGACGTTCGCAAACTGTTGGAAGTGTTCGAGTTGGATGAGAGGCCGAGTTCAACCGGACAGAAGCCCAATCGGGATGACTAGCTTCTTCGGCGGTCCCAAATTTCGCAGCACGTACGCATTGGCTGGCGGTATCGCGCACGCGCTAAGTCCGAGTTCTGGAGAACAGCCCGAAGGCGGCGCACAGCCACTCGAGTCAAATCGCCGCGCTGTTCCGCTCATCCCGGCGTCTCTGTAACTGCTCGCGCTCGCGGACGTATCTGATTCTGACAAGGAAGCCGGTCCCCCCGGACCGAGAACAAGGTGTTTGCCGTGACCGCTACTTCATTCCTCTCGAATGCGCGCGTTCGTGCACTCTCGATCTGCCAACGACTGGATTGGCTCGCGCCGCTCTTGGCACGCATTACACTCGGCGTGCTCTTCGTGAGCACCGGCTGGGGTAAGGTCCACAACCTCGCCAAAATTACGGCGTACTTCCGCCAACTCGGCATTCCGTTTGCTGGCATTCAAGCGCCCATGGTCTCGTTCATCGAGTTAGTTGGTGGTGCGCTGCTCGTCGTCGGCCTCGCGTCGCGCCTGGTGGCTCTGCCGCTGATGGGTTCGATGGCGGTCGCGATCCTGACGGCGCAGCGCGAGAATGTGCACGCGCTTCCGGATTTGTTCGGACTCGTAGAATGGACGTATCTTGTTCTCCTTCTCTGGGTTGCGCTGAACGGGCCTGGAAAGGTTTCGCTCGACGACGTGCTCTTCAGCCGCCGCCACGGGTGGAGCAATACTCGGCGCGCCGACCGAGGAATGCCAGCCAAAGCACTGTGACAAGGGCTTAATTCGACGAACTCGATCTCAACCAAACAAAGAAAAGGAGCGACGCGATGATCTCAATCTTGATGGCAGCAGCAATCTCAGGAATCGTTTCGGGAACTCCCGCCGACAGCAACACCGGTAGCGCAGCCCCGCTCGACAGCGCGACTAGCGCGCAACAACTCGACGATTCGAAGGGGAGCAAGCATGCCTGCAAGGGCCAAAATGCTTGCAAGGGTCAGGGTGGTTGCAAAACCGAAAAGCACGCCTGTAAAGGCCAGAATGCGTGCAAGGGCCAAGGCGGTTGCAAGGGCTGAGCGGCTTTTGGGGCGTGCAGCGACGAGGCAGCCGACGCAGAAGCGGCTGCCTTGTCTCATTCTTGTGGCGTCGCGCGCCGCGCTAGGTGATTCACCCTGCTCGCGAGCTTGGAAACCAAAAGGGACTTGCGAATGTAGGCCGCTTCGAGCGGCGCGTGCTTCGCATGTTCGTGGTGAACGCTGTGATCGCATCTTTGAGGCTCGTGCTCGCTCAACTCCGTCACGTCGAGGGCAACGTCGATGAGCTTGACGATAAGCCGGCGCGCAGCCGCACGGGCGGCGATTGTCAAAGGCGATTTTCGCGCGGAGTCGTCGCGGAAGATGGCTTCCGCGACGGAGATCTGAGGCAAGCGGCGCTGTGCTACTTGGCCGCGAGCACGTCGACCGGGTCGATTCGCGGCGGCTCGGAGAAGAGCTCCGTCGCCTTGGCCATGAGAGCCTTGGCGATCGGACCCCCGAGGTGCGCTTGTCGGCCGGAGTCGGCGTCGAACGCATCGAACACGCCGAACTCGGACTTGGACAGCCGAATGGCGTACCAGACGACCGTTTCTTTTTCGGATTGGGCGAGCGGGAGCGCGCTAGCGAGGAAAGCGGCCACCTCCTCTTCCTTCCCAGGCTTTGCGACGAGACGAACGAGCAAACCGACCTTGACCATGATGTACCTCCGAGGCAACAGTTTAGGCATCGGCGCGCTCCAACGTTAGTGGCGAAACCGACAACGATCGATTCGATTTCGCCACTGGCGGGATCACTATCATTGCGGTCGGTTTCGGGAGCCCCTGTGGTAGGTTCTGGGAGATGCGCGTATCGGTGCTGGTACTCGACGGGGTATTCGACAGCGGGCTCTCGGTGATTCTCGATACACTCACGATCGCAACTGACCTCGCAGCGGCGGCGCGCAAGTCGAGCCGTTTCGAAGTCACCGTGTGCGGCGTGCGGCGCTTCGCGAGAACGGCGCAAGGCCTCCGGATCGAGCTCACGCGCGCAGACCACGGACCGCGGCCGGATCTCGTCGTGGTGCCCGCGCTCGCGTGCAAGACGCCCACGACGATCGCGGAGGCGCTCGCGCGCGCCGACGTGTGCGAGGCGAGCGAGCGCCTCCATGCATGGGCGAAGGCGGGGACGCGCGTGGCTGGGGCTTGCACGGGAACATTCGTGCTCGCCTCGTCGGGTATTCTCGACGAGGGGCGCGCGACGACCACTTGGTGGCTCTCCCCCTTCTTCCGCGAGCGCTTCCCGCGCGTTACGCTCGACGAGTCACGCATGATCGTCGAGAGCGGCAGCGTGGTGACGGCCGGCGCGGCGCTCGCGCACGTCGACCTCGCACTGTGGATCGTGCGCCAACGTAGCCCATCGCTCGCCGACATGACGGCGCGCTACCTCGTCTTCGACGCGCGTCCCTCCCAGGCCCTCTATGTGATGGCGGATCACCTCGCTCACACCGACCCAATCGTGGAGCGTTTCGAGCACTGGGCGCGCAAGCACCTGGCCGGCTTCAATCTGGAGGAGGCGGCGAAGCGCGTTGGCACGAGCGAACGCACGCTCGAGCGTCGCGTGCGCATCGTGCTGGGCAAGACCCCCTTGTCGTTCGTGCAGGATTTACGCGTCGAGGTAGCGGTGCACCGCTTGCGGACTACGCGGGAAACAATCGACGAAATCGCAGAGGCCGTCGGGTATCGTGATGGAGTGACCTTGCGGACGCTGCTTCGAAAGAAGACTGGTCGCGGCATCCGCGAGCTGCGCGGCGTGGCCGGTTGACGTGGCGGACCAGGCGGCGAGTACGCTGCCTCGCACGTCCTGACGGGCGGCTTCGAACCCTACTATATCGGGCGCTGAGCAGATCGGGACATTCGGTATTACGTCAGTTTGGTTTCGGGCACACGACCGGTAACTTCGCCTAATCTCAGACAACGCGCACATCGCGACGTCGCCACACGCGCATGACGATTCCGAGCGTAACGCATGACTCACCAGGCGATCGATCCGTGATCGATCGCCGATCGCTCGTTGATCGCAGCTATACATTCAGACGAGCTCGATTAAGGTCCACCGATGCGTCGGTATTCTCGTGTTGCGCTGGCGGGTGTTCTAATCCTCGTTGCCGCCTGGTGGTTTTGGCCCAAGAAGAAAGACCACGGCAATGCTCGGTTCTTTGAGGACCAGACGTATTACTTCGAGGCGATCCGCGTCTTGACGGACACGGGTCCCGTCGGCGGGGACACTGGCGAGGCAGCGGAAGCGATTAGTCACATCAATGCTGGGGACGCCAACAGCTGGTACACGGCATGGGACGCAGAAGGCGACCGGGTGTCGGCACTAGCCGCGACCATCCGAGATCCTTTCAGCCGGGGTGATGCCCTATTGCGGGCGCATACGTACTATCGATCGGCAGAGTTTTTTCTCGATCCACGCGATCCTCGACGTCCCGAATCATGGAAGAAAAATGTCGGCGCGTTCTATTCGGGTCTCGATGCCCTTGGGGTTCGTTATGAGCGTGTCACTGCTCCATATGGGTCTCAGCACCACTTGAACGCCGTGTACTACCCAGGGCCCGCTGGCGCCGAGGCAAAGCCGCTCCTCGTGGTCGTCAACGGCTACGACGGAACGATGGAAGAGCTCTACACCCAAGCGGTCGTTCCGGCCTATCGACGAGGGTATTCGGTATTGACCTACGAGGGACCAGGCCAGGGCGCTGCGCTCCGCGAACAGAGCCTGATCATGACGCCCGAGTGGGAGAAGCCCACCGGGGCAGTCCTCGACGCCTTCTTGGCCGCGCACGCCAAACCGACCCACCTGGTCATCATGGGCATTAGCCTGGGCGGGTATTTCGCGCCGCGCGCGGCCGCTTTCGATTCCCGCATCGACGGTGTCATCGCCTTCGACGAGTACTTCGACGCCTACGCGGTTGCTTCACGTCGCGTTCCAAGCTTCGTATTCACACTCCACCGCCATCACTTCGACGGCCTGCTCGACTTCCTGGCAGGCCGGAACGAAAATCCAGGAGCAAAGTGGGCGCGACAAAACGGAATGTGGACCCTCGGTCAACCAGACGCCATTTCGGTCCTGGACGCTTTCAAGCCCTACAATCTGGCCCCTGTCGCCGGGCAAATCCGTGCTGACGTGCTGATCTTAGCTGGTGGTGAAGATCACTTTGTACCGGTCGAACAAGTCGAGGCGTTCAAGAAGAGTCTGACTCACGCGCGCAGTGTCACGGCAGTCGTGTATGACCGCGCCTCTGGCGGCGCCGAGCACTGCCAAGTGGGCGCACCCAGCCTCTGGCAGGCGACGGTCTTCGATTGGCTGGCGACGAAGTTTGGCGCTGGCAGCAGCGCTGGTACAGGTTCGGCGCTGCCAGCCAAAAGCGACAGCGCGCCGTGAGACGCTCGCTAGCGCTAACTGGGATCACTGCGGGTCTAGCCGTAACTGCGTTTCTCGGACGGGCAAACCCGGCACGCGCCGCCGAAGGAGATGTCGCCGACGTCGATCGGAAATACGCATTCATCGACGCGGAGCTCGAGCGTACTCAGCAGCCGGCTCAAACCTGGTGGACGGTTTGGACGACGACCTATTCGGCGTCGACACTGGGTGGCGCGAGCGTCGCGGTGCTGGCAAAAAGTTACTCTCTGCGGCTCAGTGCCGGAGTGCTGGCCGCGAAATCACTCTTGGGGGTGGGCTCTTTCGCGCTGACCTGGCATCCGTTGCTCGGCGCGGCGCCGGACCTTCACGCGCTGGACGCGCGCACTCCCGAAGCGCGGGCCGCGCGTCTGGCGCAGGCGGAGGCGCTCCTGGAACGGCGCGCCGACGCTGAAGCGATTTCCCGCGGGTGGGTGACTCAGATCGCGTCTATCGGCGTCAATCTAGCAGGGGGCGCGGTGCTTTGGTTTGGGTACGGTCAGCATCGAGCGGCGCTGGTCTCGATGGGAGCCGGGTTGGCGATCAGCGAGCTCCAGATCTGGACTACACCTCGCGGCGCGGAGGATGCGCTCCGCCGCTACCGCGCTGGCGATCTGACCCCGCGGACCGAGCAGCGAGTTGGCTGGTCGTTCGTTCCCTGGCCCATCGGCGGCGAGTTGCGTGTGTCGTTTTGATGGGCGAGTACGCTCGGGAAGCGGGGTGATCACGTACTGCCAATGGAATGACGTGTTCCCCGCTTGCCTGCCGGAGGATGTCGCCAGGTGGAAGGTTCTTGTGCTCTTCGCCTACGGCTAAACCCTGCCAGCTCTTCAAGTTCTGGCCGTCGCGAAACATCTCTGCTTCGGCGAGGCAACAAAGCGCTTGCTGCGGAAGCACGGTGTTCAGGTCGTTGCGGTGCAGCAGCCCACTACAGACGATCCAAACGGCCGCCTAATGGAACGGATGTATGAAATATTTGATCAGCACGAGTCGGAAACGGCGTGCGCACCAGTGCGGCGATGAGACAGAATGCGCAGCGCGGCTATTTCAACGGCTCAAATGCTCCGTTCGGATTTGCCGTTGAACAAGTTGAGCTGGCTCGAGGGCGAACGAAGCAGCGGCTCGTTTCGAATTCGACGGAAGCCGATGTCGTTCGCTTTGTATTTCAACTGTACGTGGCCGGCAACGGCGCGAAGAACGTGGCTCGCGACATGAACTCTCGTGGCTTGAGGTTTAGGGGGCGTCCTTGGAACCGCGACAAAGTGCTCGGCGTGATCGGGGAGACGGCGGCCATCGGCACGTACTATTGGGGCAAGAGCGACACGCGGAATGGAACCGTGCGCGACAAGGACGAGTGGATCTTGATGACAGTCGAGCCCAAGGTCGGCGTCGCGGTGGCTGTCGCGCTCGTACTCGGAAAGCCGCTCGGGATCGTTGCGGTCAGCCTGCTTACCGTCCGGGCGCGGCTCTCCGTGTTGCCCGAAGGATTCAACGTAAGGCATCTAGTGGTGCTGGGTACGGTTGCCGGCATCGGCTTTACGATGTCGTTGTTCGTTGCGCGACTGGCCTTTGAGGAAGCGGCGTTACTCGGCGCCGCAAAGCTGGGTGTGCTCGCTGCAAGCGCGGTCGCGATGATCTTCGGGCTGCTGATCGGCCGCGTTGTCTTGCCCATACCCCGTGAAAAACCGGAGCAGGCTTTCGACCGAAAGAGGTAGCTCGCTCGGCGATCAGGGATCCACAGCGCCGTCGAAGTCCCCGCAGGCATTCGCGGGAGAAGTTGCTGCGAATTACTTCTGATGCAGGTGACGTGCCACTGGTCGCGCTTCGTTTGCTCGGAGTGCATTGCGACGCGTAGCGTGTCCTTTCGACACCCCGTGTCCAAATGATACGGAGCAAGTCGAGCAGCCAAGGAGGTCGGAAAGTGCCGCGCGGTTCGCTCCTTTGGTGGTCGTGATCTACGCTCCTCTGAACAGCGCCTGATTCATATGAAGCTCGTCCCGAAACTGACCCTGATGTTCATTCTCGGCACCTCCGCGGTGCTTGCAGTGAACGGCTACTTGCGCGTGCGGCGCGAGGTCGGCTTGTTCGAATCCGACAGAGTCCGAGACCACGAGTTGATGGCGCGGGCGATCGCTCACGCAGCGCAAGAGGTATGGAGAACGGACGGCGCGGTACGGGCGATCGCACTCGTGAACGAGGTCGGCGGACCCACCGCAAAGCTTAGGATCCGCTGGCGCGCGATCTCGCGCGAGCATCCAACCGAGCTCGATGCCAACCTCGCCAAACTCGCCCCAGGTGAGACGCTCACCATCGCGAGCCAGCTCGGACCCGCCGGCCGCGAACGCTGCATTTACATGACACTACTTACCGGGGAGCCGATCACAGGTGCGATTTCCCTCTGTGAGTCATTTGCGGCGCAAGATGCGTACGTACGAAAAACCGTCGGTGAAACGGTGATCACGACGGCGAGTCTCGCCGCGGTGTGCGCTCTGCTGTCTGGCATTCTCGGGGTTTGGTTGGTCGGCAAGCCCGTTTCCGCATTGTCGGAAAAAGCACGGCGCATTGGTGCTGGTGACTTCTCTGCGCCGCTGCGACTGGCGCGCAATGATGAGCTGGCGGCGTTGGCCGAGGATATGAACGCCATGTGTGAGCAGTTGCAAGCGGCTGCCGTGCGGGTCGAGAAGGAAACCGCGAGCCGAATTGCGGCGGTCGATCAGTTGCGTCACGCCGATCGCCTGACCACGGTGGGAAAGCTTGCTTCGGGTCTCGCGCACGAGCTCGGGACGCCGCTCAACGTCATCGAGGCGCGTGCCGACATGATCGCCTCCGGCGAAACGTCGGCGGCGGAATCGATGGACTACGCACGGGTCATCCGGGACGCGAGCGAGCGCATGACACGTCTCATTCGCCAGTTGCTCGACTTTGCGCGTCCGCGCATCGCGACGGCAGCACCACA
>DATHOI010000875.1:0-3219 GCA_035485095.1 Polyangiaceae bacterium
GGGCCAGCACCATTGAACGGCACGGCGCCCGTGAGTAACTCGAACATCACCACGCCAAGCGACCAGATGTCAGTGCGAGGATCGACCTCGCTCGGCGTCGTGATCTGCTCGGGCGACATGTACTGCGGTGAGCCGACGCTCTCCGTTGGATTCGTTTGCGAGCGCATGCGCCGCGAGGTGAGCTGCTTCGACACGCCGAAATCGACGATCTTGAGCACGCTCGAACCGTCTCGCTCGTCGGCGATGTACAGATTTTCTGGCTTCAAATCCCGATGAATAATGCCTTTTTCATGCGCCTCAGCCAGACCGATGCACACCTCGAGCATGTAAGCCGCCACGCGCGCTGGTGGCAGTGGCCCCGATTCTTTCAGGACCGAGTACAGATCGCGGCCGTGTAAGAGCTCCATCACGATGTATGGCTCGCCCGTGGGCAATGTCCCGCAATCGAAGACCTGAGCGACGTGCTTCTTCAGCTGTGCCGCCAGCCGTGCTTCGCGCAGCAGCCGCTCGGAGAGCAGTGGATCGGCGGCGATGCTGCGTTGCATGAGCTTCACCGCCACTTCGCGCGCCAGGACCGAGTCCTCGCAGGCGTACAGGACTCCCATGCCACCCTCGCCGATCTTGCGAAGCACGAGGTAACGCTCGGCGATGAACGCACCCGGTTCCAATGTGCCGAGATCGGGGGACGAGTCCTCGCGTGGGGCCATATCGCGCAACGCCGGCTCCATTTCCAGGAAGGGAATGTCGAGTCCCGATGACCGAGACCCGGACGCAATCATGACAGCGCCCCGTTGGTACGCTGGCTCGATTCTGGCTCTGAATCAGTGGAAGCGTAGCGCTCCAGCTTTCGGTGCAGTGTGCGACGGTCGAGACCGAGCGCGTGCGCCGCGCGGGATTTATTGCCCTCCAGCAATTTCACCACGCGCACGATGTAACGACGCTCGAGCTCGTCGAGCGGGACGATCTCGCCGGGCTCATCCGCCGGCAGCATGAGCCGCCCCGTGCGTTGCGCCCGCAAGCGCGGCGGCAGATCGTCGATTCCGAGGTGGCTGAAGCGCGCTAGTGCCACCGCGTGCTCCATACAGTTTTCGAGCTCACGCACGTTACCTGGCCAGTCGTAGGCGAGTAGGCGCTCTGCCACGGCGGGCGGCAAGAACATCTCCCCCTTATGACTGCGCTCCGCGGAACGACGCAGAAAGTGGCTGGCCAGCTTGAGCACGTCGCCCGTGCGCTCACGCAGCGGTGGTACGTCGATCTGCACGACGTTGATGCGGTTCAGTAGATCTTCGCGGAAACGGCGCGCGCCCACTTCTTCTTGCAGGTCGCGATGGCTCGCTGCGACGATGCGCGTCTCGAACGGAACCTCCACGTTGGACCCGATCGGGCGCACGGTGCGCTCCTCCAGCGCGCGGAGCAGCTTGGACTGCATCTCGAGCGGCATGTCCGCAATCTCGTCTAGAAACAACGTGCCGCCGGAGGCGCGCACGAACAAACCCTCCTTGGCAGTCTTGGCGTCCGTGAAGGCGGACCGGGCGTGCCCGAACAGCTCGCTCTCGAGCAAGCCCGCCGGCAGAGCGGCGCAATTGATGGCAACGAACGGCCCCTCGGAGTTCGGCCCCGCAGCGTGCAACGCACGAGCCACGCGCTCCTTGCCGGTGCCCGTTTCACCCTGGATCAACACCGAGGCGTCGCTGGCGGCGACACGCCGAATCGTGTCGTAAACCCGCCGCATCGCGATGCTATCGCCGATCAGTTGACCGTCGTGCGAGAGGTCCTTGTCGCCACGCAAGCGCTTCACTTCTTGTTGCAAGCGGAGGTGCTGGGCGGCTCGTGCGACGCACAACCCGAGCAGCTTTTCATCCACCGGCTTGGCCAGGAAGTCGTACGCTCCGGCGCGTAACGCTGACACGGCAAACTCCATGTTGGCGTGACCCGTCACGGCGATGATCGGTGCCTCGCAGCCTTGCGCAATCAGGCGGTCGCACAGCTCGAAGCCGGTCATGGGTGCCATGCTCAAGTCCGTCACGACTACGGAGAAGCGTTCGTGAGCAGCGTGCTCGAGTGCCTCTTCGGCGGAGGTCGTGGCGGTCACTCCGTAGCCTAGACGCACGAGCATCGCTCGCAACAATTCGCAATGATCTTGGTCGTCGTCGACGAGAAGGATGTTGTTTCTCATTATTAACTCTTCTGCTTTCGCGGCTTCCTAGCGAACGCCCCGAGTTTGCATGAAGCGTGCCCACAAATTGCCCACATTTGCCGCTGAATCAGGCCGTTTGGCGCCGCTTGGGAGATGCAAAATGTCACAGCCGGGAATTTGGCGGGGCGTAGCGCCGCGTGCGCGCCTCACTCGCTGGCATTGGGTCCGGAGCCGACCGGCGCATCGGACAGGCGTCGCTTCCCGCGAATGCGCGCGAACTCCCGGCGCAGTACGTCGATATCTGCGTCGTCGAGATCTTCGACACCAATGAATTCATTGCGCGCGGAATCGACGGCGCGAATCAATTCATCGAGCTTGAGGCGCAAGCCGAGGCTCTCGCGGTTCTGCGTATTCTGAATCAAAAAGACCATCAGGAAGGTGACGACCGTGGTGCCGGTGTTGATCACGAGCTGCCACGTGTCGGAAAAATGAAAGAACGGCCCGGACACAGCCCAAGCCAGCACGACGAATAGCGCCACCGCAAAGCCCCAGGGCGCGCCGAGCGCTTCGGCGCAGCGCCGCGCCAAGGAATGGAACAGACTGCCGTGGTGGTGCTCCTGGACGCGGTGCTGAGGGGTGCCCGCTGGACGCTCGACTTCTTTGCTCACGTTCCTAGCCAAAGCATGCGTTGTGCCGAGGCCGGAAAATCTCGGAGGCACTGGCCGGCGTGCAAAGCGGCGTTTCCCGCCCTCTGGGCGCCCTGTGAATGCCGTGGCCGATTGCCACATGAGCCGCAAACGTGTCACGCTCGAAGCATGAATTAAGCCTAAAACGCATCCGTCCGTTTGCGCACACTCTCAAGAAAAGCGTGCGGTTCGACGGTGTGCGACATGCCGGCACGTCGCTTGCTTAAGTCCGCGCACGCTGCCGAGGGTGCTCGCACTCTGCGCCCTCTTCGCAGATCACTTGGCAGCTCTACCCAGGCTTCTTACCCCCATAGGTCTCATGAGCAATGGTCGCAAAATCCTAGTCGTAGACGATGACGAAGCCACCTGTGACTTGCTTCAGATGATGCTGAAGCG
>DATHOI010000876.1:0-2675 GCA_035485095.1 Polyangiaceae bacterium
CCGCGCGGAAGAGATCCAGGAGCTGCGAGAGATCTGCGAGCGCAAAGGGCGCCCGACTCCGATCATCGCCAAGATCGAGACGCCTTCGGCCGTCGAGCGGCTCGACTCTATCGTGCGCGCGGCCGACGCAGCCATGGTCGCGCGCGGTGATCTCGGCGTCGAGCTGCCGCCGGAGACAGTGCCCGTGATCCAGAAGCAGATCATCGGCACCTGCCGTATTCACCGGAAGCCCGTGATTGTCGCCACGGAAATGCTGCAATCCATGGTTGATTCGCCGCGTCCCACGCGCGCCGAGGCGAGCGACGTCGCGCACGCGGTGTTCGGCAATGCCGATGCGGTGATGCTCTCGGCAGAAACCGCGAGCGGCAAATTTCCGATCCAAGCCTGTCGCATGATGGATCGCATCATTCGGCAAGCGGAGGCCAGCCGCTTCTTCGCGCCGGCGGCATCCGAGCCAGACCACACCACACCTGATTCGATCGCGCACGCTGCCTGTGCCATTGCGCGCGAGGTCGGCGCAAAGTTGATCGTCACTTTGACGGAGTCCGGGCTGACCGCGCGGCTCGTCTCGAAAGCGCGTCCCAGCGCGCCGATCTTGGCCTTCTCGACGGACGACCGCACGCTGCGTCGTTTGGCGCTGTATTGGGGTGTCTCGCCGCGCACGCTCGTCGGTAGCGCCCCGAGCCTCGAAGAGCAGGTGCAAAACACCAGTCAAATCTTGATGGACAACGGGCTCGTCAAGTCCGGGGAGCGCTACGTCATGGTGTACGGCGCGCGCGTCGGCGTGCGTGGCGCGACGAACGCGGTTCGTGTGGAGCAATTGCCGTGAACCTCGGAAGCCACCTCAGCGCTGAGTTGGCTTCTCGTCCCCGTACCCTTCTTCAACGGAGGGCGCCCTGTTAACAGCGCTTTCCGGTCGTGCCCCAGAGCTCGAAAAGTACGAGCTGCTCGAGGAGATCGGGCACGGCGGCATGGCTACGGTGTATCGCGCGCGCGATAAGCGCCTCGGGCGCGAGGTCGCGGTCAAGGTCATTCACCATCACCTGCGCGAGAACCAAGAGGTCGCGGCGCGCTTCGTGAGCGAGGCGCGCGCCGTCGCCAAGGTCAAGCACCCGAGCATCGTCGAGGTGTACGACGTTTCCGACACCGACGAGTCGGAGCGCTATCTCGTACAGGAACTGGTGCGTGGCGCCACGCTCCGCCAATTGCTCACCCAGCACGGCTTTTTGCCCGCCGAGGTGGCTGCGGCCATGGCGGTCGAAGTGGGCTCGGCGCTCGAGCACGCTCACGGCCTCGGTGTGATTCACCGCGACGTGAAGCCGGAAAACGTGTTGCTCGATCTCCCGACAGAGGCCCAATCGAGCGCAGAAGCAGCGCTCGTTCCTCGCGTAAAAATCACCGACTTCGGGATCGCGAAGTTGCTCGACGTTCAGGGCGTCACGTCGACCGGCCAAGTCCTCGGTTCACCGGCGCACATGGCGCCCGAGCAGATCGAGGGCGGGGACGTGAGCGCCTGTGCCGATGTCTTCGGCCTGGGCGTGTTGCTGTACGAGTCCATGGTTGGGAAATTGCCATTCGACGGCAAGAACCCCGCGCAAGTTCTGCGCCGCGTGCTCGACGGCACGTTCACCCCCGCCGACCGCGCGCGACCGACGGTCGGCGCGGGCCTGTCGCAGATCGTGAGTAAGGCGTTGGCACGCGACGCGAGCGAGCGTTACCAGAGCGCGCGGGCGCTGACTGACGCGCTGAAGGGCGAGCTGGGCAAGCTCGGCTTCAACGAACCTCGCCGGGAGATTTTCGATTTCCTGCGAGATTCAAAGGCGTATCAGCAAAGCTACGAGCCACGCTTATTGGAGGAGTTGGTCAAACGTGCCACCGCAGCTCGGGCCAACAAGGACTTCGTTTCGGCCGCGGCGGCGTTCAATCGCGCGCTCGCCTTTCGACCGGACGACACGGATCTCTTGCGCCAAGTCGCGCAGATCGCACAAGGCGAGCGGCTACGACTGGCGCTGACTCGGTTGGCGGCCGCGGTCGTCGTGAGCGCGTCGTTGATCGGGGTCGTGTTCGGCATCGTCGTGTGGCTGCGCTCTCGACCGTCGCGCAGCGTGGCGGCTTCTTTGGCCTCCGCTGCGCCGACGGGGCAGCTCGGCAATCCGAGCGCGCATAGCGCTGAGGCCGTCGAGCCCTCTCCCGCGGACAGCGCTGAGCCGCGTCGGCAGGATGCGGCTCGGCACTCGGGTCATGTTCGCCCCCCCGCATCGGCGGCCACAGCCGCTGTAGAGACCGCCACTGTGCGCGTGCTCGTCGACGGCCCAAAGAACGCGACCGTGAAGGTGGACGGCCAGGAAATCGTCTGGTTTGGCCCGCCACACGAGCTGAGCGTGGGGCCGCACACCTTCGAATTCGTGCCACCGAACGAAGAGTGCTGCGTCGCGCCGCAGACCATGACGGTCAACGTCGCGCACCCCAATGACCCGAGCGAGGTGCAGACCGTGCGCGGCACCATCGAATTCAAGCCAGCCGTGATCGATTTCCAGGGCCTACCCGGTACCAGTGCGAGCTGTGGCGAGCTCGGGTCGTTCAATGTGCCGAGCCAGCAGAAAATCCGCATGAGCACGGCTGCGGTGCACGCTCATTGCACCCTCTTGGGGCCGCCCGATAGCGGCCAACCGCCA
>DATHOI010000877.1:0-2859 GCA_035485095.1 Polyangiaceae bacterium
TCTTAGCTCGTACTCCGCGATGCGACCCGCGTTGAAAACGGTGACCCGGGACAGCACTCGCACCACGAATGCAGCCAAAGCCGCCACGACCAGTAGTTCAGCCAGCGGGACGGCGTGCAGGCGGTCGCCGTGGGTCGCGAAATTGATGGCGCGCCGCATGCGCGTGTCGAACCACCACTGGAAGAGCTGATACGCCGCCAGCAGCAGCATGCCCGAGCCGTAGCGCGGCGCATGGCGATAAAACTGCCCGAGGAGCCCGACCGGGACGGCAGAGGTTTGCGGAGAACGAGCGTTGTTCACGGCGAAGGCTGGGGCTAGTGCCCCTGAAGAGCGAAGGCACCGCAACCAGAACCGCGGGCCGAGGCCTTATAAGACCTCGCCGTCCACAGGGTAACCCCCCTCTTCGACGCCGCCACAAAACTTCCGGGCGAGTCAGTGCACGGGAGGAGCCAGAAGATCGCGCACCCGGGTCACGAGCTCGTCAGCCGTGAAGGGCTTGTGCAGGAAGCTCGCGTCTTCGACGAGCGCACCGACATGCTCCGGCGAGTAGCCTGACATGTACAGCACGCGCGCATGTTCACAAGGCTGGCGGAGACGGCGTACCAAGTCCGTCCCGGAAACGCCCGGCAGTACCAAATCCGAAACCACCAGGGCGATCGCAGCGCCATATTGTTCGGCTTGAGCCATGGCAGTGCGCTCATTGTGCGCGGTGATCACCGCGTAACCGAAAGCTCGCAGAATGCGCGCAGTCACGGCTTGCACCTGGGGCTCGTCCTCGATCAGCAAGATCACCTCCGCGCCTTGGGCCAACGCGACCGGCATGCGACCAGAGGAACTTCCGGGAGCCACGTACGGCAGATGAGCGACGTAGGCCAGAT
The DNA here is from genome assembly GCA_035485095.1 of Polyangiaceae bacterium. Classification (GTDB taxonomy): domain Bacteria; phylum Myxococcota_A; class Polyangia; order Polyangiales; family Polyangiaceae; genus PMG-095. The sequence goes on from DATHOI010000877.1 coordinate 879, forward strand.
CGGTGTCCGACAGCCGAGCGCGTTCCAGCCGCCCGCCGAGACGCTCGAGCAAAGCCTCGAGCTCCCCGAAGGCGAGCAGCTGGTCCGACCTCCGCGGCGACGGCGCGACGCACTCCGCGGGACCCCGCGGTTGCTCAGTGCGTACGACGACGCGCGCTCGCGCGTCTGCGGTCGAAGCGAGCCCTGGCGCCGACCCGACCTGCGCATCGTTCAAGCCGCGCGTCTCGACGATCAGCCGGCCTCCGGGACCGAGCGCGCTGCACGCCACGTCACACAAACCGATGACGATGCGTTCCAGCTCCTCCGACGACAATGCTACCCGCGCAGCGTTCGGCGACAGTGAAAGTTGCACGCTGACGCCGCCGGCAGCCGCTTGCAAAATGGCAGATTTGGCGCGCGCTACGATTTGATTCAAATCACAGCAGCGTTCTTCCAGGTGAGCGGGCTCCAAGCGGCCCGCGAGCGCAACGGAGGTCATTGCAACTGCGTATCCGACTCCCGTTCAAGTCGGATGTCAACGCTCGACACTCGTGGTTCGCTCGCGCGATGCGAGCGCGCGACGAGCGACTGGCACTGACTCGAACGCATGGGCTGTCGACGCGATGACACCGCGTTCGCCGCGTCATCGGCGACGCAGCGACGACGAGCTGCACTCGTGGCTACGACCGTTGCACGACGGCCAGGATCACCTGAATAGGTGAGAGCGCAGCGCCGTCTGACGTGCCGCTCACACGCACATCCTGCGACCTGCGCGTACCGCTCAGATGGACGCCATTTTTCGCGGCATTGGCCAACTTGGCTTGGGGATCGGGAATGCAGGGCGTGCAAATAGGTAACCTTGGCCATACTGCGCACCGGTGTCGATCACCGCGTGCAACTCGTCTTCTGTTTCGATGCCTTCGGCGACGACGCGCGCGCCGAGCTCACGACACAGCGACACGACTTGGCGCACCAAGATCTGCTGGCGTTTGCTCTTCTCGATACCGCGCACCAGCGCCAAGTCGAGCTTCACCACGTGCGGTTCGAGATCGATGATCCGCTTCAAGTTCGAATGACCCGCGCCCAAATCATCGACGACCAGGAACGCCCCGCTGCGTGAGCAGATCTCCTTCAGTACGTTCACACACAAGGAGAAGTAGTTGAACGCGGCCGACTCGGTGATCTCGAGATAGACCGCGCGATCGTGGAAGAAGAGCGGGTCGTCGGGGCGCACCAACCAGCCTTCGTCCAGCTCGTGCGGATGTAAATTCACGAACAGCGGCGCGTCGGTGCAGCGGCTGAACGCGACCTCCCGCACCTTCCTACCTAGGCTTCCACAGCAGCGCTCTTCCTGCGCTTGCGCGAAGAGCTTCATCGGGTTCTTGAATTCCGGCCACTTACAGCGGGTCAGCGCCTCGAAGGCGAATGAGGCTCCGCTCGTGAGGTCGACGATCGGTTGAAAAACCACGTCCAAATCGCTCGTCGTAATGTCGCGGACGGACGACGCCGAGGAGTGCGGAACATCGACTGCGACCGGCCGCGCGATGGGCTGAGTGGTCGAGCTCGGTAGATCGCGGCTCGCGGTGCTCGGAGGCCTACACGTCACCGCATCGTGAATGGCCGTGGCAGGGGGCTTCGAGACGCGCGGCATGGACCACTTTCATTAACGGCAGCGGACAGCCGAGCATTAGCAAGCGCGTCAAAATTGCGACACCCTGCCGGCGCCTATGTCGACTTTGCCGCCAGCCTCGCGTCAGTAGAGGCCAATGCTGAAATGAAACGCGCCGAGGTCCTCCCAAAAACGCTGATTGTCTCGTTTTGGGAAAAGGCCGTCGAGCACTCGGTCGACGTTGAGGCCGTAGTCGAAGACGAGCGGACCAATTGGCGTCGCGATGCGGAGGCCGGTTCCAACCGCGTAGCGCAGGTCGAACGGGTTCGCCAAGCGCGGGTCGGTCCAGAGATTCCCGGAATCGAGGAACACCGCCGTCTCCACGCTGCCCCC
>DATHOI010000878.1:0-7171 GCA_035485095.1 Polyangiaceae bacterium
TCCGCCGTTTTCGAGTACCTCGAGGTCTTCTACAATCGCCGACGCCTTCACTCCTTCCTCGACTACAAAACACCCGCACAATTCGAACAAGACTTCGCTGCCGCCGCTTAACCGCGTGTCAACGAAACCGGGGGAACTCCATTCCCTTTCATTTCAGATCTGAAGTTCGAACTCGAACGTCAGATTCCGCTTCGCGGTAGCGTGCGGCTTTGAACCCGCACGCCGAGTGCGTGCTGCTCTCTCGTCAGGCGCCGCCTGCGCCGGCGCTCGGTGCACCGCCCGCTCCACCGCGCCCAGCACGCCCGCCCGCGCCGGCTTGTCCGTTGCGTCCGCCGCCTGCGCCGGCTTGCCCAAAACGCGCCCCACCCGCGCCGCCGAAGCCCGTTGTGTCGATGCAAGTGTACTTCGCGTTGATGCAGCTGCAGAACGTCGTTCCAGAGATGCAGCCGCTGAAGCCGGGGCGCCCGCCCGCGCCCGCGGCGCTCGCGGCGGTGCAGGCGTCGCCCGTCATGGGCGTGCCCGTGCACGGGTCGAGCCCGGGAATGCCGCCCGCGCCGAAGGTTCCGGCAGCTCCCGTGGGCGCGCCACCGCTGCCCGGCGCACCGCTCGAGCCCGCGCCACCGCTGCCCGTGTCTGCGCCCCCTGCCGGATTTCCGGGCACGCCCGAGCCAGCCGCGGAGCTGCTCGTGCCGGCGCTGCTCGACGGGCTCCCGCCCGACCCGAGACTGCCCCCTGTCGCGCTGTCGTCGCTGCTGCTGCTGCTGCCGCAGGCCGTGACCGTCGCAAGCCCGACTAAGAAGATCGCAAAATGATTGTTAGTGCTGAGTTTCATTGGTCCTCCGCGCGTCGCTGAAGAAGAAGAGCAGCCGAGCTCGGGTGTTTGCACCTGATGTGCAGTCACTACTCGACAGCGATTCCCACCCAGCACCGGTACCCAGCGCGTGATCGAGCAGGCGCGCCGGACACGCGCCTGCTCGATTTTCCGGACTGGCATTGGATCTTTGCGGTCTCAGCGCAGCGCGTGACTGCACGAATTTTTCTGCGTCCGGGAACGACGCGCCGAGTGCCTTGCCAACGCCGCGTTCGAGGTTCGACAGCGACGCACGGTGCCCACGCCCAACTCCTGCGGCCGGCGAGCGCGGTGCTTACGCCGCGCGCTCTTTGCTGCTTGCGTCGTGGCGCGGATCTGTGGCTTCGAAGATGCCCGCCGAGATCGTGAGCGCGCCGCGCAGCACTCCCGCGAGCCCTGCCAGCAACGGCGGATACAGTAGCGCGTCGACCGGCACGTGAGTCGTGTGGGCCGCTGGAAAAGCCGAGGTGAGCGCTTCGATTTGACCCACCTCCGCGGCGAACAGGCCGGCATCCACGATCGGTCGACCAGCGAGCGGCAAACTGGTGCTCGTTTGTAAGCGGGATCTCAGCGTGACGCCGCGCTGGGTGGCGTCGTGCAAGGCGATGACCTTCAGATCCGAACGTTCATCGAGCAAGCGGCGCGCTTCGGGGACGAGGCGTTCTGGGTAGCCCGCTTCGGAGATGACCAGCGCGGACAATTGCTGGTGCGCGTCGTTCTTCAGCAATAGATCCACCAGCGCGTCGCGCTCTACGATCAAGAGGCACTCGACGCGCCCGGGGGACAGCTCGAGCCCGGCGTGAGCGAGCGTCGTGTTGCGCAGTAACTTGGGCAGCGGTCGGTGCGCGAGCCACTTCTCCAACCAGCGCGTCAACGGCTCGCGCGCGGCTGGGTCGCGGCGCGTCACCACGCCGGTGCCGACCTGCGCCACGCCGATCAGCGTGATGGCGATGCCAAGGACGAGGGTGAGGCCCCAGTCGACCTTGAGCGCGTACATCCACATCCCGAGCCCGACGACGATCATCACCAGACCCAAGCGGCCGCGCTTGGAGATGTAGCGCGTGACTTGAACGCGCCCGCGGGCGTATTGACAATATAGCTGATTTTCCGTGAAAAAATAGCGATTGTCAGCGCTGGCTCGGCTTACCAGATCGAGCCAGTCCGCGTCGCTCGTGCCGTCCGCCTCGGGCTGGAACACGAATTCGTAGCCGCACGCGCCGCAGCGGACTTGCCCGGCTGTTGTCGCGCCTGCGGCGCACTCAGGGCAGATCACGCGCGGCCTTCCGACTCGTCACGGCGCGGTGTTGCTGCGTGCGACTCCGGCGCGACGGCGACGAGGCGCGGCGTTCGCGCGGCCCGGTGGCGAGCGCGGCGTCGACCGGTGTCGGTCTCGGCGGCGAGCTCGGTCATGTATTGTGCGACGTCGAGTTGCATGGTGTGGCGGCGGGACGGCACGTAGTGAGCAAACATCTCGGCGCGGTGACGCTCGCTGCGCGCTCGGCGTTCCGTCGGGTCTGGCAGCTCATAGCGCCCGCTCAGCATTTCCGCCACCAACTTGGCCTGCGCTTCGGCGAGCGGCATCACGGCGCCCACGGGCTGCGCCAGGCCGATGAAGAATAGATCCTCCCGGTCGAGCGGAAAGATCCGCAAAAATAGCGGTAGATCGTTGTTTTGCGCGGCGATGAACTGCGGGGCAAAAAAAGGAAAGCTCACCCGGTAGCCGGTCGCGTAAATGATGGCGTCGACCTCTTCTTGGCTGCCGTCGCTGAAGTGCACGCGCTGACCGTCGCGCCGGACCAGTGCCGGCTTGCCAATCACGTCACCAGAACCGAGGCGCGTCAGAATATCCGGCGAAACCGTGGGGTGTGCTTGATCGAGGTGGTGCTCGGGTTTCGGCAAACCGAAGTCCTCGGGTCGCCCGACCGCAAAGCGATACCAAAGCTCGGCGATCACGCGCTTGACGGCCGTGGGTAGGAACGGCGGCAAGAGCCGGTTCTGGTCGATCGGCTTACCGAATGCATACTTCGGCAGCACCCAAGCCCCGCGTCGTGCAGCCAAGAAGACGCGCTCGGCGACTCCGGGGTGCCCGAGCTCGCAGGCGATGTCCATCGCGGAATTGCCCATGCCCACGACGAGCACGCGCTTGCCGCGCAGCGCGTGCGGCTCATCCGGATCGATGTAGGCGTGCGAATGAAACTCTAGCCCGGAGAATTCACCGGGGATCGCAGGGTCGGGCCACGCGGGATCCCAGTGGTGCCCATTGGCGACGATCAGCGCGTCGAACTCCTGCTCGTCACCGCCACTGAGCGCGAGCCGAAAACCGCCCTGTGCACGGGGCTCTGCGCGCTCGACACTCGTCTCGAAGCGAATGTGCCGGTGTAGATCGAAGGCGCGCGCATAGTCGTCGAAGTAGCGCGCGATCAGATCGTGCCGCGGATAGTCTGGGTAGTCCTTCGGCATCGGAAAATCGGCGAACTGCATGCGGTCGCGTGAGGTGTTGATGTGCAACGACCGATACGCGCTGCTCACGCCGTTCTTGTTCTTGAACACCCAGTTGCCGCCGACACGGTCGCTCTTCTCGAAACACTGGAAAGACACGCCCGCGTCCGCGAGGGCTTTGGCCATCGCAATCCCGCACGCCCCCGCGCCGATCAACGCGACGCGCCGCGCACCGCTCATGCGAATTCCGCCATGTAGGTTAGTAGGCGCCAGGTCCGATGACCGGCCCAACGCGCGCTGGTCCGAGGAAGAGAAACGGCGGCCATTTCCGGGGCAGGATGGCGGGGTCCCGCTTTCCTCGCAAGGCGATCGATGAACTTCGCAGGACTGGTCGCCAGCGCGCTGAAAACTGAGCCAAAACCCGAAATCGCCGGGCCTGACCTCCTGCCCGATACCGGGCTGTACGCCAAGGCTGCTAGCATGGGTCGAGGAATTAGGTCGGTATGCCGCGCATCTTGGTGGTCGAAGACTCGGTCAGCATGCGCTCCTTCGTGAGGAGCGCACTCGAGGCGGACTCTCGCAGCGCGACTGGTTTGGACGTGGTGGAGGCGTCGAGTGGCTTCGAGGCCCTTCGCCTGCTGCCGCGCGGGCCGTATGACCTGGTGATCACGGACATCAACATGCCGGACATCAACGGGCTGGAGCTGATTTCGTTCATTCGCCGAAGCGAGCTGCACAAGGAAACCCCGGTGCTGATCATCTCCACGCAGTCGTCGGAGCGCGACCGCGCGCGCGGTTTGTCGCTGGGCGCGAACGGTTACTTGATTAAACCTTTTTCACCGGAAGATCTGCAAGGCGAGGTCTGGCGCGTCCTAGCCATCGACGCCAAGCCGCATGGCTGAGCTGTCGGACAAGGCGCGCGAGGAGTTCTTCTCGGAAGCGCAGGAGATTATCGAGACTTTGTCTCGAAATCTGCTCAACCTGGACGCGAGCATCAAGGCGGGCACCAGCGATCCGTCGTTGATCAACGAAGCGTTCCGCGCCGTGCACACGCTCAAGGGGCTGGCCGGGCTGTTTGGCGCGGTTCGCCTCGGCGCGCTCTCGCATCGCCTGGAAGACGTGCTCGATGACCTGCGGCTCGGCCGTGTCGAGCTCGGCCAGCACGTGCTCGACGTGCTGTTCGGCGCAGTCGAGGCATACACTCGGATTTTGCAGGCCGAAAAGGCCAATTCGGACGAAGAGCTCGACGTCGATCAACTGTTCGCCGATCTCGAGCACATCGGCGCCGGAGCCGCCGAGCGCGCGAGCCCCGTCGCCGACTACGAGCTCGACCCAGGGCTCTTGGCAGTGCTCACCGAATACGAGGAGCACCGCTTACGCGCCAACATCGAGCTGCAGATGCAGCTGTATCGGCTGCGCGTGCAGTTCGATCTGTCGACCATCGACAAAGCGCTGGAGGAGATGAAAGAGCGTGCCAAGCGGCACGGGGAAATCATCACCTATTTGCCGACTGGCGAAGCCACCAGCGCGGACACCATCGAGCTCGATCTGTTGATGGCGTCGCGCGACGACCTGGCGACGCTGATCGGCACGCTGGGCGCGGACAACGTGGTGATCGAGGAGATCCCGCGCCGGGCGCGGCGCTCGGCGCACCCGGGCACCTTGCCGCCGCGCAGCCCGACTGCGCTCGGTCGTGCTGATTCGCTGGCCATGCAACGGGAGCTGGATCGCGGCGGGCTGGAGCAGGCAGCGTCGTTGCGCTCGCTCACGCAAACCGTTCGCGTCGACATTCGGAAGCTCGACCACTTGATGAACATCGTGGGTGAGCTTGCCATCGTGCGCAGCGCGTTCGGCCGCATCGCGGAAAAGCTGCGTGGTGAGGGGCAGCGCAAGCTCGCGACCGAGCTGCAACGTCTGCATCGTAACTTCGATCGCCGCCTCGGTGAAATGCAGGACGGCATTCTGGAAGTGCGCATGGTGCCGCTCGGCCAGGTCTTCGACCGCTTGGCGCGCGTCGTCCGCCAGATCAGCCGCGAAGTGGGCAAAGAGATTCGGCTAGTGATCACTGGCGCCGAGACCGAGATCGACAAGCTCATCGTAGAAGAGCTGAGCGACCCTCTGATGCACATGATCCGCAATGCCATCGACCATGGCATCGAGGCGGGTCAACGCCGGGTCGAGGTCGGCAAACCGCTCGCCGGTACGATCGCGCTGAACGCCTTTCAAAAAGGCAATCACGTCATGATCGAGGTCGAGGACGATGGCCGCGGTATCGATCTCAGCGGTTTGACCGACAAGGCGATTGCGCTCGGCAAGCTGTCTCGTTCCGAAGCGCAAGAGATGAGCCGCGACGAGGCCTTGGCCCTGATCTTCTTGCCGGGTCTGTCGACGCGCGAACAGGCGGACGACGTGAGTGGTCGCGGTGTCGGCATGGACATCGTCAAGACCAACATCTCCAAGTTGGGCGGCGTGATCGACGTCCACAGCGAGACCGGCATCGGCACCAAGATGACGATCACTCTGCCGATCACGCTCGCGATCGTCAGCGCGCTCTTGATTCAGGCGGGCAAGCATACGCTGGCGATCCCGCTGTCGTCGGTGTCGGAGGCGATTGCCTTCGAAGAAGCGGGCGTGCGGCTGGTCGACGGGCGTGAGGTGATTACCCTTCGCGGTCAAACCTTGCCGCTATGCCGGCTCGATCGCTTGTTGGCACTCGAGCAAAACCCGGACTCCACCTCACGGCGGCGTTTCGTCGTCGTCGCGGCACTCGGCCAGCGGCGCCTCGGGTTGGTCGTCGATTTCCTGTACGGGCAAGAGGACATCGTAATCAAACCGCTTGGAAAGTCGCTCGCCGCGGTGCGTGGCTTCGCGGGAGCGACGGAGCTCGGCGACCAGCGCGTGGGCTTGGTGCTCGACGCCGCGGGGCTGATCGAGGAAGTGTTGGCGGGCGTCGACGCGCCGCGAAGTCTGGAGCGTGCCAGTGGCTAGCCTCACGCAATCGACGGCTTCTCGTCTGGCGCGGCGCATCGGCGACCGCGGGCCCGTGCGCGAATTTTTGATGTTCTCGCTGACTGGCGAGCTGTACGGCGTCGAGCTGACGCGGATCAAAGAGATCTTGAGCCCTCCGCCGATCACGATGGTGCCGCGCGCGCCGCGCGAGGTCATCGGCGTGTGCAGCGTGCGCGGGCTCTTGGTCACCGTCTTGGATTTGCGCCGCAAGTTGCGTTTGGAGGAGCGGCCGCTGACGCGCCGTGCTCGCATCTTGCTTGGCGCTGCGGAATCCGGCGAAGTGATCGGGCTGCTCGTCGACGAGGTGCGCCACGTGGTGCGTCTGTCCGCGAACGAAATCGAGGCGGCGGCGTCTGCGCTCGGTGGGGACGTGTCCGAGTTCGTGTTGGGCATTGGGCGCCCGTCGGGCGAGTTTCTAATCTTGCTCGATTTACCGTCGATCGTCTCAGGTTAGAGATTTCCAAGATTCATCGAGGAACCCGACGATGGCACTCAGCAAACAAGAACGGCCCGATCCCCAAAAAAGCCTGGTCGGTTTCGTCGTCGGCGACATCGCCTACGCGGTGCCCATCGCGTCGGTGCGTGAAATCGTGAACCCCGTGCCGCTCGCGGATTTGCCGCACGCGCCAGCGGCTGTCGCAGGCGTGGCCGATCACCGCGGCGAAATCGTGCCCATCATCGATCTGCGTGTACGTTTTGGGCTCGCGCCCTTCAGCGATCCGCGAAAGAGCAAATGGATCCTGATCGAAGTCGAAGGGCGCGGAGTGGGTCTGGCGGTCGATCGCGTGACCGAAGTGTTCGGCAAGGGTGGGTCCGAGATCAAGCCCGCCCCCGTGCTTGGCAGTGGGGACGATCTGCGCGGCATCGCTGGAG
>DATHOI010000879.1:0-5066 GCA_035485095.1 Polyangiaceae bacterium
GACACGGGCGTCGCGGCCGGCGGTGTCGCCGTGGGCACGTCGGACAGCGCGACCGGCGAGTTCGACGACGTGGCCGTCACGGTGCCGTAGCTGGCAGAGTCAGTAGTTTGCGATAGAAGTGCGCGCTGTCCTTGGGCGTGCGCTTCTGGGTCTCGAAGTCCACGTGCACGATGCCGTAGCGCATGCCGTAGCCCTCGCTCCATTCGAAGTTGTCCATCAGCGACCAGGCGAAGTAACCGTGCACCGGTACGCCCTCGCGGCGCACGCTCAATACTTCTTGCAAGTGGTTGTGAAAGAAGTCGACTCGAGCAGAGTCGTGCACGTTTCCGTCGCCGCCGAGCACGTCGGGGTACGCGGCGCCATTCTCGCTGATGACCAAGCTCGGGACGCGGTACTCGAAGTGTAAGCGACGCAGAACCTCGGCCAAGCCGGGCGGGTAGATTTCGCGATCTGCGGTGCGTGGCAAACCAGTGTCGTCGATGCGCCGAATCGACAGTGTACCGCCTGCGTCATCGTGAGCGATCACGGCGCGCTCATAGTAGTTTACGCCCAGCACGTCGATGGGCGCTGCAATCGTCTCGAACTCCGCGCTCGTGACGGCCGGCATGTGCGCGCCGTACAGCGAGAGCATGTCTTCCGGGTAGCCACGACCGAGCACGGGCTCAAGGAACCAGCGATTGAAATAGCCGTCGAGCCGTCGAGCCGCGCGCACGTCGAGCTCGCTGTCGGTGGCAGGGTGCGCGGGCATGAAATTCGGAGCCAGGCCGATCGGCGCGCGAACCTCGGCGCGCAGCGCCGGCACCGCCAAGCCGTGCGACAAGAGCAAGTGGTGCGCGCACGACAGCGCCTCGCTCAAATTGCGGTGACCGGGCGCAAATAGCCCGATTTCGTAGCCCAAAAACGCCTGACACCACGGCTCATTGTGGGTGAACCAGAGCGCCACGCGGTCGCCGAGCCGCCGCGCGACGACCGCGGCGTACTCCGCGAAGGCATCGGCCGTCTCGCGCGAAAGCCACCCGCCCGAGAGGGCGTCCGGCAAATCCCAATGATAGAGCGTCACGCAGGGAGCAATGCCACGCGCCAAGACGGAATCGACCAAGCGCTCGTAGAAGTCGAGCCCCTCTTGGTTGACCGCACCGCGACCCGTCGGAATCACGCGCGGCCAGGCAATGCTGAAGCGGTACGCATTCACGCCCAGCCAACCGAGCAACGCCACGTCTTCTTCGACGCGGTGATAGTGATCGCAGGCTACGTCGCCAGTGTGACCGCCTTTGATCTTGCCGGGTGTGTGCGTGAAGCGGTCCCAGATGCTCGGCCCGCGCCCGCCTTCGTTCACCGCGCCTTCGATCTGATAGGACGAGGTGGCGACACCGAATCGGAAATCAGGACCAAAGTCCGCGCGGCGCAGTTCCGTCATGCGGGCGCAAGCCTAGAACTGATTCCACAAATATGAAATCAGTGCGCCGAGCAGCGCCGCGGCTCAGAAGGCGTACAGCGCCATCGCCATACCCCGCAAATTGTGGGGTTTGTCGCCGTCCAGGTAGCTGACGGTGGTGTACGCGCCGGACAGACCGAAGCGCACGGCCGGCGTCGCATCCCAGAACAAGTTCACGTCAGCGTAGCGCGACGTATCGGCGACGTGGCCGAGCAGCTCGATCTCGGCGCCGCCTTGCGGGAACAATTTGGCCATGTTGGCGGAGTGCGCTTGCAGGTAGTTCGCCGAAAAGACCACGCGCCCGGAGGGCGGCAGGTAGTACTGCAAGCCGACTCTGAACGTCTGCCAATCGATGGTGTGCAGCACGCCCTGCGTGTCGAAGCTCACGAGTCCGTTGTCGATGTCGGCGGAGTACTCAGGCGCGGGGTTCGCTTGAGCGGGGTTGGGCAGAGTCGGGAACTCCGCACCACCCATGGCGTTGATCAGATCGCCGATGCCCGTTCCGGTGACGAACGAACCGGTCAGCGTGAGCCGGTTGCCGCGGTCGTTCGCGTTGTCCGCGGGAATGATCGGAATCAGCGCGTCGACGGAGAGGCCCCAGCCCGTGGCGCTGTTGGAGTTCTGCGTGGGCGGGGGCGTGAACGCGTTGACTTTGAATTGGCGCAAAGTGCCCGACACTCCAATCGACATCGGCAGTGCTGTCGTGCCGGAGTTGCCCGGAGTGGTGATGCCCTTCCAGTCATTGACGCTCAGCCTGAGCCCCGCCTCCAAGTCAGGGACTCCGGAGTCGCGCTGCACGGGCCGCTCGGCGGCCGCGGCAATGTCCACGCCGACGGGACCCGAGGTACCGAAGCCATGCGACAGCCGAAACTGCTCGTTCCGTGAAAAGAGCTGATTGGGCAGACCCAGGAAGTTGACGGCCATCGGAAAGAAATAGTTCTGCCAACCGAACACGTCGTAAGTCTGGCCCGCGAGCACGTCGACGTAGTCGTTCTGCAGCTGGAGGTACGCGTGACGCACCCGGAACGTGGGGCTCGTGTACACGGCATTCTCGGAGCTGGTGTCGATGCTGCTCGGGCCGAAGAAATCGCCTTCGAGTACGGCGGAGGGTTTGACACCGCCGATCATCGGTGAACCGAACTTCAAGCCGAGGCGCGAGTTGCGCATCGTGAACTGCGAACGGCCTACTTTGCCTGCGTAAGTGTCGTCACGCGCGACCAACGTGGGGCCGATCGAGTCACTGTAGCTGCGCGTCGAGTCGACGATGTAGTCCGCCTCGACGAAGCCGTAGAAGGTCAGACTCCAACGTTGATCGCCTTCCCCGACACTGACGGTGAGCGGCGCACGCTCGAACCATGAATGCGTTGCGCTCTGAGCTTCCGCCTTGGCGACCTCCGGAATCGGCGTGGTCTCGGTGCCCTCTCCAGCGGCTGGCGCAGTCGGCTTCGCAGGCGCCTCCGCCGGAGCTGGTGCAGGCGGCGGCGTGGGGGCCGGCGCAGGCGCCGCGGTGTCAGGCGAGGCGCTCGGCGCCACAGTCGTAGCTGCCGGCGCTGCTGGTTCCGCTGGATCTTGTGCGCGCGCGGAGGACGAAGCAAAGGCGACAGCGAGCGCAATTGCGGTGGGAGCCAGCGATTTTACTGCGCCGGGCAGCGAGGAGTCCATCATGTGCGGGGCCTTCGTGGTAGAAAACTGCGAACGCATATCGATTTTCGGAAAATGGCTATTACGACTCAGTTCGAGGTCGTGTCAGAGCTCGTATCGAAGTCACAGCAATACAGAGTTGCGGGGTAGCCTTCGGCGCTCTTGCCAGCGACTCCGGGGGTCGGACATTTCATCGGCAAATAGTCCTTGTCCGGAGTCTCCGGGCCGTAGCACGCAAAGCCGAATTGACCGGGAGTGCAGCTCGCTACCGTCGTGTCTTGTACGCACGAGCCGCCCTCGGGAATGAGCGCGGGCATGTAGCAGCAATAGCTCTTTTGATTCGGATTCGGCGCGGGCATCGGAGTCGAGCACAACGGACGGTAGTAGTCCGCGCGGCTCTCACTCACGCCAAACTGTTCCGCGCGAGGCAACGTGGCACCGCTGCACGAAAACGGCGTCAGCTGCGACGAACAAGTACCGCCCTTGAGCTCGGTGCAGGGCGCCGTGTTGTTCTGTGAGGTGCAGCAATAGTCGATGTAATCGCCGTTATCGACGCCGTTGCCGCAGGTGTTCAGCGCATTGAAGGACTCCGGGCGCGTCGCACCCTGACACTCGTAGCCGACAGTGCCCGGATCAGTGCAGGTTGCGACCGGGTTGTACGCGCAGTCGGTCACGGCGCTGGAACAACAGAAGCTCGTCTTGCCGTCCGCGGGCATGCCTTTCTGAGCGCACACGGTGCCCTCGGGCACGCCTTGCACGTAGCGCGCGTTGCTATCAGGACGAGCGCTGCCGGCACACGAATAACCCGTCAGACCCGCCGGTTGCTCACCGCCGTCGACGATGACGCCGCAATCGACCGTGTCATCGACCGCGCAAGCTCCGTTGGTCGTGACGACACTGCTCGAGCACGCGCCACCGGCCAAGCCCAAGGACAGCGCGAGCGCAGCGACCAACGCGGGGAGGATATTTGGCTTTGCCATGCTTACTCGGACCATCCAGCGGGCGGATGCGGCGCAGGAAGAGTTGGGAAAACGCACGGGTGCGGCGTGCTGCCGGCCGTGATGTTGTTGGTCACCGTCACGCCGAGCCCCGAAGGAGTGAAGTTCACCGCGCCCGGCCCGAGCACGATGTTCGAGAACTGCGCAGAGACGGCCTCGGAATCGACGTTGTCGACGATCACGTTGTCGAGCGTGATGGGTCCCGCGGGTCGCACGGCACTGAAACCGTCGAGCGTGACCACCGGTTGCCCGAGGCCACCGCAGGTCACGTGGTGCACGTTGTGGAACGACAGCGTGCGGAAATCGGGATAAGAAGTGCCGGCAAATAGCGGATTGTACGCGGTGCTGATCAATATCGTATTGGTCATGTCCCGCATGCAAATGTCGTTGAACGTGATGTTGTTCACGAGCCCACCGCGGCTCTCGTCCGACTTGATGCGAATGCCGTTGAAGTCGCCCGGGTTCGCGTCCGCGCCGACCGGGCGGGAATCGGCGTCGATCGTCAGGTCATGCACGTCGACCGTGTCCACGCCGCGGTTCGTGCCTTGCGCGCCGTACGTCTCGCTGCCGATCGACATACCGTGGCCGGTTCCGAAGTGATCGTGCGCGATGACCACGTGCGACACGTAGTGACCACCCTTGATCGCGATGTGGTCGTCACCGGTGCTGATCGTGCTGCACGCGATCACACCGCAGGTGGCCGTGCTGTTCGCGCCGGGGTCGATGCCGTCCGTGTTGCGTGCGTAGCTGGGCGACAGGAGCAGGCCCTGGCTGTTCATCCACTTGGAAGGAGTGAGCAAGGTGATGCCCCACACCTTGAAGCCCTTACCGGGTGAGTCGCAGACCCCTACCGGATTCGACGTCAACTTGACGTGGAATTTGGGCGAATTGTGGATATTGAGGCGGTACATCACGAAGCCCGTCGTGCCGGTCAGGAGATCGATCAAGGTCGGGTTGCCGATGCTGCCGTCGACCTCACGCAGCGCGTAGGA
>DATHOI010000880.1:0-8312 GCA_035485095.1 Polyangiaceae bacterium
GTCGAGGCGTTGCAGCTCCCGACGGAGCACCGCAAGCTGCGAATCGCGGCCCACGATGTGCTCTTGAGCCCGCGACCTGGGGTGACAAGCGCTGGGAGGCACCCAGGATCCAATCTGCGTCACCTCCGCATCCAACCGGTAGCCCCGCCCAGTGACGGTCTCCACGAGGTCAACGCCGAGCGCTCGACGCAAGTCGCGCACGTGTGTACGGAGCAAGCTCTCGCACATCGCGCATTTTCCCCAGACAGCCGCGACCAACTCCTCACGTGTGACGAGCCGGCGCGGATTCTGAGCGAGATAGCTGAGAATGAGGTAAGGCTTGCGCCGAAGGCTCAACGCTTTACCCCCTTTCATCAGACGCTCAGCGCCAAGATCCAGCTGGAATCCGGCAAACTCAATCACGACGCTCTCCCTCGCGTTTGCGAACGGAGAAGCGGTGGGTGCCAGGCTCGACATGGCAGTCATGGCACGAGCCCAGCGGGTAGCCACGCGGCCATTCGCGTTCCGCCGTTGTCCGTCAAGCGTGCCTTGAGCATGCCACCATGGCGGGCGATCGTCCCCGCCGCCAGTGCGAGGCCGGCCACGGTTCCGCCCTTGCGCGCCGACCAGAGGCGCGTATTCGCGGACAGGATGCCATGTCCCGGATACTCGAAGATCCAAGCGTGCTCTCCGCGCTCGGAGACCCGCGTCAAGACAGTGACGACGCCTCCTTTAGGAGTCGCATCGAGTGCACCAGAGGCCAGATGGTATACGGCATCTGCAAGGTCGCACTTGATTCCATGTATGGTGGCGGGAGCGCAGTCGAATCTCAGATGGACGCCGCGTGCACGAACGCGAGCACCGAGCTGTGACGCGACAACGTCGAAGAGCGCTGGCACGTCCAAGGCAGCCAGGGAAGCCGTGTCGTTGCGACGCTCGGAGCATTCTACAGCATCCTCGGCCACGTCTTCGATGAGCGCGGCGAGTGCACAGACGATCTCCTCCATTCGCCGCGCATGGTCTTGCGCGGGGAGCGATGCGTCCCGTGCCGCGACGCGCGCGAGGGCGCGTACGGCAGCGATGCGTTTCTCTATTTCGCGCGCGCCCCCCTTGCGCCGGGTGGCAGGCTGCGCAGGACTAACCAGCGTCACCTCATCCTGACCGTTCATCTCTTCTTGATGCATGCCGCTGATCATTGCGGCGGAACGCTTCGTTCGTCGATGCGACCTTAGGACCACTCTCACTGGTCACCGTGTCCGCAGAGCGGTCCGAATGGCGCCGAGCAGCTCTGGGCCTGCGGCGGGCTTTCGCAGACACGCGATGGCACCGTTGTCGAGCATCTGCTGTCTGACCTCGTCCTGGTCGGCAGCGGCGGTAAGGACGACGAATGGCATCAGTTGCTTCATCGCGCGCAGATGAGAAATGACCTGTGAGCCGCTCATCTCGGGCATGGCGAGATCGAGGATGAGACAGCTCGTCTCGGCGAGCTCGGCCCACCCAAGGAACTCCGCTCCTGACGGGAAGGCTTGCACACGAAAACCGCACGAGAGCATCAGGGATCGCAGCGAGCGCTGGACCGATAGGTCGTCATCGACGATGACGACCATCGGCGCCTCTGCTAGCGAGTCCAACACCCATGGATATTGCGGGAGGATCCCTCCGTCCCCCATGCTACTTTGGGAGCATTGCAGTGTCGATCCCGAGCCTCCCGCCGATGCGCACCAGCTCGGCCACCGAGTTCGCGCCCATTTTGGCCATCACCTGCCCGCGCTGCTTCTTGACTGTCGCCTCGCTGGTACCGAAGTCGGCGGCGATCTGCTTGTTGAGTTGCCCTTCGATGACCTTGGTCATCACTTGACGCTCTCGCACACTGAGTGTCTCGTACCGCCGTCTGACCTCCGCGACCTCGGCCAGCTTTCTATGCATCACCCCATCCCGGTCAAGGGCGACACGAATGGCTTCCACGAGATGCTCGCTCCTGAAAGGTTTAGTCAGAAACTCTACCGCGCCGGCCTTCATCGCCCGGACCGACATCGGGATGTCACCGCGGCCGGTGAGAAAGATAATTGGAAGCTCGCGCCCAATCTCGACGAGCCGCGCTTGCAGTTCGAGCCCATTCAAGTCAGGTAGTTGGACATCGAGGATAATGCACCCGTGGACATCCGGACGGAGGTTCTCGAGGAATTGTTCTGCACCTGCGTAAGACTGCGCAGAATAACCGAGCGAATTTGCCAACCTCCGCACGGAGTCTCGTACGAACGCGTCATCATCGACGATGAGAATCGTGGGCGGCTTGTTCGTCATGGGAGCGACGGGAGACCGACGGCAAAGGTGGTACCGTGAGGCAGGTTAGGCTCGACCGTCAGCTCGCCGCGGTGGCTCTGGACGATCGACCGACTGATGGACAGACCCATTCCGAGCCCCTCCGGTTTCGTCGTGTAGAACGCATCGAAGATGCGTGTCCGGACCTCGGCGGTAATGCCTTTGCCGGTGTCTGCGACCGACGCTATGGACCACGATTGTTCAGTGCGGCGTTGGCGCATCGTGCTGACGACTACGCGACGCCGATCCATTTCGAGAGTTCTACAGGCGTCGGCTGCGTTGAGCAGCAGATTGATCAGCACCTGCTGAAGCTGGACGGGGTCCCCCAGAACCGAAGGCAGCTCCTGAGCGAGATCGGTCGTCAGCGTGACTCCCTTGCTCTCGAACTGCGAACGAACCAGCGGCAAGGTTCCGGCGATAATCGCGTTGAGATCGCATTTCGTGCGCTCGATCGACTCGCGTTTGAGCATCGCCTTGATGCGTGAGAGCACGTCACCAGCCCGCTGGCAGTCGGCGCTGATCGTCGCGAGACATTCGCTCACTGCTTCGGTGTCTGGCGGCACGAACGCGAGCCAGTTGCTGGCGGCGGCGGCGTCCGCCGAGATGGCGGCAAGCGGCTGGCTGACCTCGTGCGCGATCGAAGCTGCCAGCTCTCCGAGGGCCGAAGCACGCATGATACGTGCGAGCTCTGCCTGCGCATTTTGCAACGCAACGTGCGCTTCATGCTGTTCGGTTATGTCGATTGCGGTGCCCACAAAACCATGAAACTCACCCTCATGAGTTGCAGCGATCCCCGTGCACCGAACCCAGCGGGTCTGCCCATCGGCGCGAAGAATCCGTTTAGTGAAATCGAAGTCACCGTGACCCGCAACCATCTTTCGAATCATTCGCACCACGAAAGGGCGGTCCTCCGGATGGACTAGCGCTAAATACTCTTCCGTCGTTGGCGCCTCGCGATTCGTTTCCAGTCCATACATCCGAAACATTTCGGCCGACCAAGCTTCGAAACCCGCAGCGTTGAAGAGCCAGCTGCCGATCTGGGCAACGCGCTGAGCTTCCGCGAGGAACACTTCGCTGCGTCGCAGCGCCGCTTCAGTTTGTCGGTGCGACTCGTTCTCTCGTCGCAAGTCGTCGTGGAGCCAGACGTTCTCCAGATACAGCGCTGCTTGCGCAGCAAGGAATCTCAGCAACGCCATGTGCCTAGCGGTAAACGTTCGCGGCGCGAGGTCGTTCTCCAGGTAAAGTACGCCGCGAAGGGCATCCTGCTTGGCAAGAGGCAAACAGAGAATAGAGCGACTTGGTGCTCCGACGATATAGGGATCGTCCGAGAACTCGTTCGGCGATGAAGCGTCGTCGAGTACCACGGCCTGGCGTGTCCGCTCTACGTATCGAAGTAGAACCTCTGGGAGCGCCGGCAGCGCCTCGAGCATTTGGACATCGACGCCTCCTTGCGCGACCTTTGCCTCGGCGACGCCACGGAGTCTGCCCTCGGGCAGCATGAGCAAGACCGCTCGTCCTGCGCCGGCTCCCTCGAGCGCTGTAGTCAACACCTTAGCGATCCACCTTTCGAGGACGATTTCGCTCGTTAGGGCTTGCATGGTCCGGACGACGCTGGCGAGGTCGAGCTCGTCGACGGTCGCGCCAATCGTAGTGGAGCGCGCCAATGGGATATCGTCCTCTCGGAGGTGCGGATGCTCTCGTTCGAGTTGCTGCACTTTACCAAGGGCGCCCCATCGCCGAAAAGCGTCCTTCGCTTCACGGAGGTACGCGCGCGCGGCCGTCTCCAGGCCCCTCTCGCGGTGAAACCTCGCTGTCGTCTCGAGGGCAAGGGCCTCGTCGTGGACGCGTTCGTAGTTCCGCGCGAGACGGATCGCGGCTTCGTACGAGCGAATCGCGTCGAGATCACGACCCTCGATCCGCGCGACCTCGGCCTGTAGGAGGAAGCTCCGCGCTCCGAAGTTTTCCGGGCAGTGCGCAGCCCACGCGGCGAAGCGTCGAGCCTTCGCCGAGAGGAGCGGCCTGAGCTCCTTTCTTCCGGGCGCAAGAGCAGCAAGTGCGAGCCCGTGGTGGAAGTGATGCGTGGCCTCGACCACAAGGGCCGTGATCGTGGACAGAAACGGCTCACACTCGGCCGCGGCGACCAATACGTCGTCGTACCGTCCGCCCAGCGTGGCGAGGACCTCCTTCATGATGAAGTGAAAGGCGATCCCACTTCCGAACGTCGCCTTCCGCAGGACCACCACGTCCTGGGGCTCGTCGAACGAGGGGGCAGTCGTGTTCTGCAGGTCTGCAACGAACTGCTGCTGGAGCCGGATCAGCGCGTGGATGGCCTCGTTACCCGCTTGTCGTGCGAAGGCGGCATACTTCGCTGACGCCGCGAGCACGTGGTCAAGCGCGTCTCCCTTCTCGAAAGCTTGCCAGACGTTGAGGGTCGCGACGTAACCCGCGAAAGCGAGGTCACCCAGCTCGAGGCAGGTGGTGAATGCTTTGTCCTGAACGGGCACGACTCTGGAAAACGGCTCGTGCCACACTGAGACCATGTGATTGCACACCATGAGGAGCGAACCTCTGTCTCGTGCCCTTCCTACCTTCTCGTTCAAGCGAAGGGCCATCTCGGAGAACCGATAAGCTCGAGGGATGTCGTCAAAGATCGAAACGAGTAGCGCGGCGAAAGTCGAGTACCCACGGCATGCGGCGAGCGTGTTTCCATGCTCGAGCGAGAACGCAACGGCCTTCAGCGCGAGGAATGGGTAGAGCGCGGGCCTTCCCACAAATACTCTAGCGCAAGGGAGAGAGTAAACGAGCAAGTCCATCAGCGCGACGGGCGACGCTTCGGTGACGTGCGGAGCGTCAGCTACGTCCTCGACCGAGCGCTCTCCGAGAAGAAGCGGAATGCGTTGGTATTCGACGAGGGTTGCGGCCTCGATGTCTCCGTTCGACTCCGGCACGTGGACGCCGAACAAGCGAAGCAACTCACAGGTTTGCGTAGCTCCATCTTCGTAGCGACCCGCAAGCTGGTAGAGTGGAAGGCGCACGCAGTGGGCTCTCGCCCGATCGATCGGAGAGCGCGCGTTCGTGAGAAGTCTCGCGAAGAGCGCGTCAGCGAGAGCGAAATTTCCGGCCAGGAACTCGCATTCAGCGAGGGTCAAATATAGGTCGAATGTCTCGACGTAGTCGGTGCTCCATGCATCCGACAGAGAAAGCCCAGCGGCGACTGATAGGAAGTCGCGCGCGTTCGCGTAAGCAACCGTAGCTCTCGCCTTCTTTCCGGCCTTCACGTTCAGCCGACGCAGCCTCGTCCGGTCGCCAGGGTCGTGGACCAGCTCGACCACACGATTGAGGTGGCTCACGACTCGGAAGACGTCTTCGCTCGGAGCGTCCTCGCCGAGTCGTGAAAGAAGCGTTTTCCCGATTCGCAGGTGGAGCGCTCTGCGCTCTGCCTCTGACAGCTGCGAGTAGGCAGCCGCTTGGATCCGGTCATGTACGAACGCGCGGTCCCCGTTCGCAGCGACGACGATCCCGAGGTGCAGCGCCTCGGCGAGGATGGCGTCGACTTCCGACGCTGAGCAGCCGTGCACGAGCGCGAGCTCCGACGCCGTCGCCGTAGTGCCGAAACACGACATCTCCCGCAGGACGGCCTGAGTCTCGGGAGACAGGCGCGTGAGCTTGATTGCCATCAGCTCGACGACGTTATCCGTATGCCTCTTGGCCCGGATTCGCATCGTGTCCCAGGTCCAGCCCGGTTGGTTCGGGTCGAAAGTAACGTGCCTTTCGTGAACCAGTTCCTTCAAGAACTCGGTTGCGAAGAACGGGTTGCCCCCGGTCTTCTCGTGGACGAGAGTGGACAGTTCTCGGACGCGCGACTGTTCACTCTGGAGCGAGTCAGCGACGAGCTCACTGATTTCTGCGGGGGAGAGCGCAGTGAGCCGGATCTCGTTCACGCCCACTCCGCACGAGCGAATTCGGTCCAGGACGGGCGCGAGCGGGTGAGCGGCGTGTACCTCGTTGTCGCGAAATGCGCAGATGAGCAACAGCGAGAGCCCCTCGCGGTGTTCAACGAGCCATTCGAGGAGTTTCAGAGTTGCCGCATCGAGCCATTGCAGGTCGTCGAGAAACAGGACGAGGCGTCGGGCGAATACTCCCAGAAAGCTCTTGATCGTCGCGTGGAAGCGCGCACGCGCGTCGGCTGGGGACAAATCCGGGAGCGGAGGCTGCTGACCGATTACGAGCTCCAGCTCGGGAAGGAGGTCAGTGACGAACTTTCCGCTTGTCCCAACTGCGCTCGTGATGGCGAGACGCCATTCTGCAAGCTCCGCCTCCGTCTGAGCTAGAACGTGCCGGACCGGCGTTCCAAATGCGTCGGCGAGCGTCGCGTAGGGAGTGTCGCACTGGTGCGGGTCGAACTTTCCGCCGGCAAAAAGGCCGCGCGATGGGACCAGCGTTTTGTGGAGCTCGTGGACGATCGATGATTTGCCTATGCCCGAGGCCCCCGACACCAGCACTACCTCGAGCTCGCCGCCCCCTGCGACTCGCTCGCACGAAGCGCAGAGCATCTCGATGTCGCGGTCTCGACCATACAAGCGCTCGGGAACGATCAGGCGGGTCGATACATCGGCGCGCGCGAGTGGGAACGCGGACACTTCGCCTTGCGTCGACAAAGATTCGAGGCAACGGTGGAGATCCGCCGCTAAGCCGGCAGCGGTCTGGTAACGACGCTCTGCTGGCTTCTCGAGAAGCTTGGAGATGATGGCGGCGACTTGAGGGGGAGTGTCGCTACGCCTTTCAACGGTGTTAGGTGCCGCCCGGGCGAGGTGACAATGGATCCATTCCGTCGGATCGAATGCCTCGAAGGGGAGCTCGCCGGTCAGGGCTTCATGGAGCGTCACACCCAGCGAATAGAGGTCACTACGGGAGTCCACTGAGCGGTTCATCCGCCCCGTCTGCTCGGGCGACATATACGGGAGCGTCCCCTCGATGAGTCGGGGCGGCTCGAGAGGTCTACGTTCGCGTGGTAGACGAGAGGCGAGCCCGAACCCGGTCAGTCGTGCGCGACCGCTCTCGGCGTCCCACAGGATATGTGCGGGTTTGATGTCTCTGTGTACGAGGCCGCGTTCGTGGCAACGAGCGAGCGACGCGGCCGACCCGACCCCGATCCGTAATACGTCGATGACCTCGAGCTGCCGTCTGCCGACCAGCTCGGACAGAGGCAGCCCGCCGGGATCGTCGAACATGATGGCGATGCGACCGTTTTCATCCGACAACTCGACGGGGCGAACGGCCCACGCCGGATCCAAGTCGTGGCGCAGTGCGTACTCGCGTTGAAGCCGCTCGATGACGGTTCGCGGAGGGTGTCTCGCCACGACAGAGAGCGCAAGTACCGACTCGCGCCCCCGTCGTCGGCGCGAGAAGACGACCTCGCCGTCATCCCAGAGGGTTTCGCTGGCTCCCTCGTGCATCGCATTTCCTCAGCCCGGAGTGTGGGGGGCCTGCGATTCGCGTGCACGTTCATCGATGTTACGCGCAGCCGCGGCGGTGCCGGACAAAGCGTGACAACGTTTGACAACGTTTGGGCCAGCACCAAGCGGCGACAACTGCTATTCGGCGGCCGCCGTTGCAGTGTCGGATCCCGGTGGAGGCAGTGATTCCACCTCCGTTGACGCTTCTTTACGACGGCTCAGCCGCTGGATCAGCACGAACAGGGCAGGCACCACAAAGACCCCCAGCAGCGTGGCTACGAGCATTCCGGCAATGACGACCGTGCCGAGCATGCGTCGTCCCGACGCGCCTGCTCCTGCGGCGATCCAGAGTGGCGCGCAACCGAGGATGAATGCGAAGGAGGTCATGAGGATCGGGCGGAGTCGCAAGCGAGCACCTTCGAGCGCCGCTTCTAGGATCCCTTTGCCCTTAGTCAGCTCGTCTCTCGCAAACTCGACGATGAGGATCGCGTTCTTCGCTGTGAGGCCGATCAGCATGACGAGCCCGATCTGGGCATAGACGTTGTTATCGAATCG
>DATHOI010000881.1:0-8472 GCA_035485095.1 Polyangiaceae bacterium
GGCTCACCAGCGGAACGCGCAGGCGTGAAATCCGGCGATCGCATTCTGGCGATCGACAACGTGAGCGTGCGCGGCAGACCTTCGGTCGAGCTCGTGCGTCAAATGCGCGGGGAACCTGGCAGCCATGTGCTGATGACGATCCGCCGCGCCGGCTCGGACAAGCTGCTCTATCTGACGCTCACCCGTCAGATCATCACCGTCGCCAGTGTCTCCAGCAAATTGCTCAGGGGCGGCATCGGCTACTTGCGTATCAAGACATTTCAAACCGGCACGCACGCGGAATTTCTCGATCACTACGCCAAGTTGCGTCACGAAAATGGCGCCGATCTGGCGGGCGTCGTGCTCGACATGCGCAACAACCCGGGTGGCCTCGTGAACGAGGCCAGCTCCATCGCGGACGAATTCCTGGCGGACGGCGTCATCTACACCACGCGCAGGCGCGGCAAAATCGTGGACGAAGTGCGAGCTGATAGCGGCGGCGCGGCGCGACGCGGTCCCCTCGTGGTGCTCGTCAATGAGTTCAGCGCCAGCGCGGCCGAGCTGGTCGCCGGCTCGATTCAAGACAATCACCGCGCGACGCTCGTCGGCGCGAAGACGTTCGGCAAGGGCTCGGTGCAAACGATCATCGATCTGCCGGACGGCGCCGGCTTGCGCTTGACCACGCTCCGCTACTACACGCCGAACGGCCGCGCGATTCAGGAACAAGGCGTGACTCCGGACGTGCTCGTCCCGGGCGCGACGCCCGCAGAATCCTTCGGTGTCGTGCGCGAAGAGAATCTCGAGAATCATCTGCCGCCCGTGGAAGGCGCACCGACCAAAGTCGTCCCGCCCTCCGTGAAGGTGCCCTCCGACGCCCTCAACGACACCCCCGACGGCGGCGCGGACGTGGATCTCGGCGTCGCGCGCACGGTGCCGGTAGACCCGCGCGCGGGCCCCGACGCCGCACTGAGCGTCGCGTATCAGATCGTGACGGGCGTCTTCAATCGCGCGGCGGCGAATGCCGCTGCTGCCGCGCTGACCCCGGCTCCGCCAGCGGCGAGCGCTGCGACGCCAGAGAAGAAGTAAGAGCTGGATTCTTGCGCGGTCGGCGCATGGTCTTTGCAGCAAAGATCAGCGACACGCCGAGTGCGAAAATCAACAGTGGCGCGAGTAGCCAAATCTCTGCCAACGCGTTGTCGCGAGCGGCCATGAACACCATCACGAAAGCGACCACTGCGAGGAGTCCAAGGACGACTCCTGTACCGATTAGGCAGAGGCTCACAAACCTGCGCAGCGGTGTTAGCTCAGTCGAACCGCGCCAGGCCGGATCAGCGAGCTTCTCGAGCCGGCGCTGGTACAGCAGCTCAGCGGCTCGCCAGTGCACATCAGCGTTCAGGCCGCCAGTGAGGATGCCCGGCAGGAGGGCTCCAATGAACATACCGAGCGGACTGCGCTTGAGCACGAAACTCCCGACAACGATCGCGCCTGCCGCGAAAAGAGCTGGCCGAGTGACTCGCGTAAGCAGGAAGCGGGCCCGCCCCCGAGCTCGAATCTCTTGCCAACGCAACGGATCTGGAATCAAGAACGTCGCGTCTCGATCACCCCCAATCAGCTCGCCATCGACGAAGATCCTGCAGGCACGCTTACCCGCGAATAGGCCGACCGCCGCCTCCAGGATGTGGGATGAACCGTTGAGTGATGCCTTGCAGCAAAGGTATCGAGCGCGCCGCCGCCGAATTCCATATTCCTCGTCGACCACGCTGCCGTTTACAGCAAGGCGCCAACGAGATTCCTTGCCCGTGCCAAGTGTCTCCACGGTTATCTCGTCACCACCCCAGCAGCAAGACCATCGTTGATCGCTCATGGCTACTTCCCCAGCGTTCGTTCGACTCAGGTGGTGCATCGAGACAAGCAGCGCGTTCAGGGCACCGACTCCGCTACGCTTCGTGATTCCACGACTTGTCGGGCAGATTCTTGACGACGAAACGCGCGGGACGACCGGCGAGGTCCGCGAGTGCGCGAAAGGCGCGCCCGCCGACGATACAGTCGGCACCTGGGAATGACATGGCGACGCGCTCGTAGAGACCTTGCACGCCCGGACGAGTGACGGCCTGCCCGAGCTCGAATTTACCACCCAACCCGTCCGAAACGAGCGCATCTCGCGAACCGTGCCAAGGAGCGCTGAAAACATCTCTTGCATGTACGCATCGAGCAGCGCTGCAAGCGTCGGAACGTCTGCGATGGTGGCGGAACGGATGCGGAGAGCCATTGCGACGCGAGGACGGCAGCCTCAGCCCGAGCGTAACACTCGTGCTCGCGGCGGACCTAGCGTGAGAGAAGGTGGGGGGCAGCGACGTGAGTCGACCCCCGGCATCCCAAGCAATTCAAGCGGGTCGGAGCAGCGCGCGAATCCAGTCCACGGTCACGCACTCCGTTACGGATTTGCCGTTGGCGTCTTTGTCCGAGGCACGAGCACCGTGGCTGAGGAGGAGCTCGATGATTTCCGCCTGTTGGTCGCGCGAAGCTGCGGAGCCCGTACCACCTCGCCCGGTGTTCTGTACCGCGAGATGCAGCGGCGTCGAGCCGGCCTTGTTCCTGCCCACGGGCTCTGCCCCATGCGCGAGCAGCGCTCGAACGGCGGCTGCACAGCGCGTCCGCACCGCGCGATGCAGCGGTGCGACTCCGCTCTTGTCTTGGGAATTCGGATCGGCTCCCGCCCCAATCAAGAACACGACGATGGCAGATTGAGCTTCGGGATCCCAAGCTTCCGAGTGAGGAACCCCGTCCACCGCGTAGTGGAGCGGCTCGGCCCCGCGTCGGTTTCTGGCACGGAGGTTTGCCCCTTTCGACGTCAGCGCTTCGGCGATGTCTCGCTCGTAGGCGGCAGCCGCGATGTGCAATGCCGTATCACCCGCGTAAGCGTAGTGCCTGATTTCCTCGAAGAAGTGCCCCTCTGCTTCTGCGCGCGTGGCTCCAACCTTGATGGCCAACCGCGCAAGCGCGGGAGCCTCGCCGAGTAACCGTGACGCCTTCGCACGATTTCGCGCAGCAATAGCTGCGAGCAATGTCTGAAGCGCGGCCTGCAGCGAGTCATCGATCGGCGAGGGTCTATCAGACATCGGCTCTGGCATCCGCGACTGAAGAAACTACCGGCGTTGGAGCTTCGGCACCAGAGCGTGTTCGCGTTTAGCAACAGTGACCAGAACAAGCCGCAGACTACGCGGTCAGCCCTTTTGCCGGCTCTTCACTTCATTCGGCGCGGTCGCCATCGCGCTCAGCAATTCGCGGTTCATTTTGGCGATGAAGCTGATGTTGATGTCCTTCGGACATGCGGCTTCGCACTCTTTGTGGCTCGAGCAGTGACCGAAACCTTCGGCGTCCATCTGCGCGACCATTTTGCGGACGCGATCGGCGCGTTCCGGATGGCCTTGCGGCAAGAGCGCGAGGTGCGAAATTTTGGCGGACGTGAAGAGCGCGGCCGACGCGTTCGGGCACGACGCGACGCAGGCGCCGCAGCCGATGCACGCGGCGGCCTCGAACGCCTGATCCGAATGCGGTTTTGGCACGGGCAGCGAATTGGCTTCTGGCGCTGCACCAGCGCGCACGGAAACGTAGCCACCCGCCTGAATCACGCGATCGAACGCGCTGCGGTCCACGACTAGGTCGCGCACGACCGGGAAGGCGGCGGCGCGCCACGGCTCGATCGTGATTTCGTCGCCGTCCTTGAACAGGCGCATGTGCAACTGGCACACGGTGGTGCTCTTGGCTGGGCCGTGCGCGACACCATTGATCATGAAGCCGCACATGCCGCAGATCCCTTCGCGGCAATCGTGATCGAATGCGATGGGCTCTTCACCCTTGTGCGCCAACTCCTCATTCACCACGTCGAGCATTTCCAAGAACGACATGTGGTCGTTGATGGCCTTGGCCTCGTAGCGCACGAAACGCCCCTCGTCCTTCGCGCCCTTTTGGCGCCACACGTTCAGAACCAGGTTCATCAAGCGCGCCATTTACTTGTAGCTCCTCTGACTGGGATGCACGTACTCGAAGTCGAGCGGCTCTTTGTTGAGCTTGGGCGCGTTCGTCGCGCCAGTAAATTCCCAAGCCGCGACGTAAGAGAACGCTTCGTCATTGCGCTTGGCTTCGCCTTCTTCCGTTTGGTGCTCTTCGCGAAAGTGGCCGCCAGCCGACTCTTCGCGATCGAGCGCGTCTCGACACGTGAGCTCTGCGAGCTCGAAGAAGTCCGCGACTCGGCCCGCCTTCTCGAGCATTTGATTGAGCTCCTCGCCGCTGCCAACGATGCTCAAATCCTTGTAGAACTCGTCGCGCAACTCCGGGATTTTGCCGAGCGCGAACTTGAGGCCATCAGCCGTGCGCGCCATGCCGCAGTAGTCCCACATCAACGCGCCGAGCTCGCGGTGAAAGGAATCCGGGGTGCGCTTGCCGCCGATCGAGAGCAGCATTTTGATGCGCTCTTCGACCTCAGCCACCGTGCGTTTCACTTCTGGGTGCGAATCGAGCGCTTCACCCGGCTTTAAGCCGGCCAAGTAATTCGCGACCGTAACCGGCAGCACGAAGTAGCCGTCCGCGAGGCCTTGCATCAATGCGCTCGCGCCCAAGCGGTTCGCACCGTGGTCGGAAAAATTCGCTTCACCGCCCACGAACAGACCGGTGATCGTGCTCATCAAGTTGTAGTCCACCCACAGGCCGCCCATCGTGTAGTGGATGGCCGGGTACATGCGCATCGGCACTTCATACGGGTTTTCGCCCGTGATGCGCTCGTACATCTGGAACAGGTTGTCGTAGCGCTCGGCGACGGTATCGCGGCCGAGGCGCTTCACGGCGTCGCCGAAATCCAAATACACGCCGCGGCGAACGCCGGCGACCTCAGGGCCGACGCCCTTGCCTTGATCGCACATGTCCTTCGCGCGGCGCGACGCGATGTCGCGCGGCACGAGGTTGCCGAAGCTCGGATACAAGCGCTCGAGGTAGTAATCACGATCCGACTCGGGGATCGATTTCGGATCTTTGTCGAGATCAGCGACGTTTTTTGGCACCCACACGCGGCCGTCGTTGCGCAGAGACTCGCTCATGAGGGTGAGCTTCGACTGATAGTCGCCGCTCTGCGGGATGCAGGTTGGATGGATCTGCGTGAAGCACGGATTAGCGAAGAATGCGCCGCGGCGATGCGAGCGCCAGGTGGCTGTCGTGTTGCAGCCCTTGGCGTTCGTCGACAGATAGAAGAGGTTGCCGTAGCCACCGCTGCACAAGACGACCACGTCAGCCGTGTGCGCCACGATTTTCCCGGTCACGAGATCGCGCGTGACGATGCCGCGCGCCACGCCGTCGATCACGATCAGATCGAGCATCTCCGTGCGCGGGTGCATCTTGACGGTACGCGCTTCGATCTGCTTCGACAGTGACTGATAGGCACCGAGCAACAGTTGCTGACCGGTTTGGCCACGCGCGTAGAACGTGCGGGCCACCTGCGCGCCGCCGAAGCTGCGGTTGCCGAGCAAGCCGCTGTATTCACGCGCAAACGGCACTCCTTGCGCCACGCACTGATCGATGATGTTCACGCTCAGCTCGGCCAAGCGGTACACGTTCGATTCACGGGAACGGAAGTCCCCTCCCTTCACGGTGTCGTAGAAGAGGCGGTACACGCTGTCGCCGTCGTTCTGGTAGTTCTTTGCGGCATTGATGCCGCCTTGCGCGGCGATACTGTGCGCGCGCCGCGGGCTGTCCTGATAACAGAAGCAGGACACGTTGTAGCCCAGCTCGCCGAGCGTGGCTGCGGCTGCGCCCCCTGCCAGGCCTGAGCCGACGACGATGACCTTGTACTTTCGGCGATTGGCCGGATTGACGAGCTTGCTCTTGAAGCGCGCTTCGCTCCAGCGCTGCTCGATGGGACCGGTGGGTGCGCGTGCGTCTAGTTGCATGGCTTATAGAGTCTCTCGTCTGTCTCGAAAAGATCTTCAGGCTCACTTCACGAGGCCGAAAAGCACTGTCAAAGGCAAGAACACGTTGCCGGCCGTGACCAGGAAGGCAAGCCCGCGCGCCACGTACTTCAAGCGCTTGTCGTAGCGCGGGTGGTTCAGCCCGACCGACTGCAGCATGCTGAACGCGCCGTGATACAGGTGAAAACCGAGCATTAGATTGGCGAACACGTAGACCGCGACCACCCACGGGATCTGAAACGCGTTCAGGAAGTTCGCGTAGACGTCACCGGGCACGTGGTCGTAGTCGCCGAGCGCAGTACCCGGAAACGTGAAGTGCGCCAGGTGGAAGATGATGTACACGAGCAAGAGCGGCCCCGTGAATTTCATCATCACCGCCGCGTAGCTCGTGGCGATGTTCTTCTTCACCTTGTAGCCGACCGGACGCGCAGCGATGCTCTTGCCATACAGCTCGAGCACGATCGCGGTGTGCACGAGCACCGCCGCGAGCAAGATCGCGCGCACGCCCCAGAGCAAGACCGGCTTTTCTTTCAGCCCAGCGCCGTACGCGTTGTAAACCTCGGCGCCCTCCAACACCTGCAGGTTGCCCAGCATGTGGACGATGACGAAGCCGAATAAAATGACGCCGCTGACTGCTAACGCAGCCTTCTTACCAACGGACGTATCGAGCAGCGTGAGGGCTTTTTGTGTAGCCATTGTCGGATGTTGAGGAGCGCCCTGCGAGCGGGGGATTTTGAGGGACGATTTAGCACTATCGGAGCAAATGTGTATGGTTCAGAGCCGGCCGATGGGCCCGCCTCACTCGGCCTCCACGCGCGCTCACGTGGTCGACTGCCTGCGGCTCAGTTCGCGACGGTTGCTGTGCCGGTCGCTTGCGTGGCCACCACGTCGAACGCGGTGGGCAAACCGCCGACCGTGAAGCTCAGCGAGCTGAACGTTGCGGCGGTCTCCACAACATTCGAGCCGAGCGGGAACGCGGCGAGCAACTCGTGCGGAACGGTGCCCGCGCCAGAGCTCAAGTCGAAGGAACAAGCCACGGACTCCAAGGGCCCGTTCATATCATTGAACAGACTGAAGCTCAGCGCTCCGCCGCTGCTCCCAGACCACACGACGGACACGTCCTGGCTCGAGTCCAGACTCGGGCACGCGCCGGCCACGCACGACGGCGCACTGACGAGCACGTCGCTCGGGGCAACCACGGCTTCGCTGCTGAATGCCGGTAGATCGGCTCCGCCCGCACCAGACACGGTGACCGTGTCGCCGGCCGCGAAGAATTGCGTGCTGCCCACCGCCAACTGATAACCGTCCGCGCTGTTCGGGCCCGTCGGATCGAACGACAAGCTCGCTGTCGAGCCGTTCGACCCGGTGACGAGAAGAGGGCCCGCGTCGAAGCCTTGCGTCGTCGCGTTGCCGGCGCTCGACAAGTCACACACGGCGCTCGAGCACTGCCCGAGCGTGACGGTCGTGCATGCGGTGTAGTTGCCCCAAAATGCGTTGATCACATAGTTGAAACCGGACGCGTCCGATTGTTGCGTCAGGGTGATCGATCCCCCTCGGCCATTCGACGTCGGGTTCGAGCCGCAGCCCAAAGCGAGCAACGCGACGCTCACGACGACCTTTAAAGAGCCCGCCATTTTGCGCCGCGCCGCCGTTCGCTCAGGCCGCAGCGCCGAGTAGCTGTCGCAGCACGAACTGCAGGATGCCGCCGTGCTTGTAGTAGTCGAGCTCGACCAGCGTATCGATGCGCGCGAGCACCTCGAATTTGCGCTCCCAGCCGTCGACCTTGCCGGCCGTCACCGTGAGCTTCACGCCCGGTGCGAGGCCCGAGGCGACGCCCGCGACGGCGAACGTTTCCTCGCCGGAGAGGCCGAGCGACTCGCGATTTTGGCCGTCCAGATATTGCAATGGCAAGACGCCCATACCGATCAAGTTGCTGCGATGAATGCGCTCGTACGACTCGGCGATGACCGCGCGGATGCCGAGCATGAACGTGCCCTTGGCCGCCCAATCGCGAGATGAGCCGGAGCCATATTCCTTGCCGGCCAGGATCACGAGCGGCGTGCCGTCCGCCTTGTACTTCATGGCCGCGTCGTAGATGGAGGTCTGCTCGTTCGTCGGCAGATAGCGCGTCACGCTGCCTTCGACACCGGGCACGAGTTGGTTGCGCAAGCGCACGTTGGCGAACGTGCCGCGCATCATCACCTCGTGGTTGCCGCGCCGCGCGCCGTATTGATTGAAGTCCGCCGGCTTGACGCCGTGCTCGACGAGGTACGCGGCCGCCGCCGAATTCTTGGCGATGTTGCCCGCGGGCGAGATGTGATCGGTCGTCACCGAGTCACCCAAAACGGCCAGCACGCGCGCGCCGGAAATGTCTTTGAGCGGCGCGGGCACGAGGCTCATATCCTCGAAAAACGTGGGTTTGCGCACGTAAGTGCTGTCGGCTGACCACGAGAAGCGGCTGCCTTCCGGCACGGGCAGCGCGCGCCAGGCGGCGTCGCCCGTGAACACGTTGGCGTACTCTTCACGGTACAGCTTG
>DATHOI010000882.1:0-2371 GCA_035485095.1 Polyangiaceae bacterium
CTCGCGCGCAACTCGGTTGGCAGTGTGGAGCCGTGCAGCCAATCGAGTGGGCGAACCGCCCGCGGTGGCAGTCACTACGCGGGACGGGAAATGGAGGTGCTCCTAAGCAGGGCGCGCGCCAGCCGTTTTAGGGCTGATTTCTCGACCTTTGCGCAACTTCGGTGGCGCGCAGGCGTCCGTCGCCAATCGAGTGGGCTAAACGTGCGCGCCACGGCACACCAGCGCGCGACTCAGTCCTCGGCGGCCGGCGTGTCTCGCTCGAACCACGCGCGGAGCGCGCTGAGGTGCTTCTTGCTCACGCCGGGCACGCCCAAGATCGCGTCGTCCGAAGCAGCGCGGACGTTCGCTAGCGAGCCCAAGGTCTTGAGCAACGCGACGCGAGTCTTCGGTCCGATGCCCGGGATCTGATCGAGCTCGGAGGAGAGCCGTCGCTTCTTGCCGACCTTCTTCCGGCCACGATTGGAAAAGCGGTGCGCCTCGTCGCGCGCCCGCGCGAGCAAGAACAACTCCGGGCTGTTCGGGCGCAGCGGGATGGGGTTCTTCTGCCCGGGCAAGTACACGCGATCGACCAATTTCTCGCCGAGCACGTTTTCTTTTTCTTTAGCGAGCCCGCAAATGGGCAAATCATGCAAGCCTAGGTCGTGCGCGGCTGCGAGCGCAACAGCGAGCTGCCCTCGCCCACCGTCGACCACGAATAGGTCAGGCAATTGCCAGTCGGCGGTGTCGCTGGTTGCCGCTACCGGCTCTGAATCGCTGACCGTCTCCAGCTCGACGTCTCCGGATCCCTCGAGCGGAGCGGCGTCAGGCGACGACTCTTCGACGTCGTCTGGCTCTGCGCCGTCATGCGCAGCTTCGGGCGCGACGCCGAAGGCTGCGTCGAGCTCGGACGCCGACGCGTGACCATCAATAGACACGTCTGCGGTCGGCACGTCTTCGGGGTTGGGATTTTCCGCGGCTTCGAGCAGCGCAGCGTCGCGACCGCGGCGAAAGCGACGGCTCAGCACTTCGAACATCGCGCGGTAGTCGTCGCCTTCACCCACGCTGCGTACTTTGTAGGTGCGATACTTTTTCTTGTCCGGTAAGCCGTTGAAGAGCGCGACGACCGCGCCGACCGTGTCCTGACCACCGAGGTGAGAGATGTCGCAGCACTCGATGCGCCGCGGCAGAGTCGGCAAGCGTAAGCGCTCTTGCACGCGCGCCAAGCGTTCGTCGATGTCGGTCTCGGCGCGGCGCTTCTCTTCGAACGCATGGCGCGCGTTGTCGACGGCCATGTCGAGCAACGCCTTGCGCGGCCCGCGTGAAGGCGCGAGGATCTCACACCTCTTGAGCCTGCCTTGCGCCAATCCGGCGCGGCGTTCGGCGAGCCACTCGGCGACGCCATCAGCGCCGTCCGGCAACACGGGCACTACGATTTCTTCGGGGATGAGCGCTTCACCCGAGCCGCCGTCCCCGTAGTGCTCACGCAGAAATGCGGCCACGACTTCGTCGTCCGGCACCTCGACGCGGCGATTCGAGAAGCTGGCTATGTCGATCACGCGGCCGGCGCGAACCAGCATCACGCTCAGCTCGACGAGGTCGCCCTCGCGATACAAGCCGAGCACGTCCTGATCCGTGTCGGTGACCGAGACCACGCGTTGACCTTCGCGAATGGACTCGACGGCGGAGAGTTGATCGCGACACACGGCCGCCACCTCGAACTCGAGGTTGTCGCTCGCCGCTCGCATCCGCGATTTCAGCTCGCGCGTGAGCTCGTCGTGGCGACCGTCGAGAAACAGCGACACCGCGTGGACCTGCCCGGCGTATTCCGCAGGGTCCACGTCGTACACGCACGGCGCAGGGCAACGTTTGATCTGATACTTCAAGCAGGGCCGCTTGCGGCTTTCGATCTCGCGATCGGAGCAGGTCCGGAGCTGGAAGTGCTTCTCGACCAGGTGCAACGTGCGGCGCGCGGCTGTGGCCGAATGATACGGCCCGAAGTAACGTGCTTCATCCGGCTTGGGTTTGCGCACCAGCTCGAGGCGCGGCCAGGCGTGCTCGGTCGACAGCCGCAGACTCAGGTATTCTTTGTCGTCGCGAAGTTTGACGTTGAAGCGCGGCTTGTGCTCCTTGATCAGATTGTTTTCGAGGATCGCCGCTTCCTTCTCGCTTTGCGTGACGATCGTGTCGAGGTCGACCGCGAGCTTCCGTAGGAACGGAATGAAGGCGCGCTCGTCCGAGCTCGCATCTTGAAAATAACTGCGCACGCGCGAGCGCAGGCTCTTGGCTTTGCCCACGTACAGGACCGCCTGCTGCTTGTCGCGAAACAAGTAGCAACCGGGGCTGACCGGCAAGCTCTCCAGTTTCTGAAGCAACACGTCGCTGGGCATTGGGC
>DATHOI010000883.1:0-14090 GCA_035485095.1 Polyangiaceae bacterium
GATTCTCGACCCCTGCACCGAGCGAGCCGTCGCGAGCGGAGCACAGCCGCTGATCGACGATTTCGAAGACAGTGACGACTCGCTCCCTGCTCTGGAAGGCCGCGTCGGCTTTTGGCGTTGGGCCCGCGAAATCGACGCGCCAGGCACTGCGCCGGCGCTCATTCCCGTGCCCCGCCCGGACGCAACGCGTGCCAATCGCCTCGCGTTGCACGTCAAAGGCGGACTGCTCGTGGACTGGGGCGCGACCGTCGAGGTCAACTTTCGCCCCGGCTGCTACGACGCATCGAAGTACGTGGGCATCACGTTTCAGGCGCGCGGCCCGGGCCGAATTTACGTCGCGCCGCGTGAGGTCGGCGTGATTCCAATCGCGGAAGGCGGCACGTGCGACCACGATTGTCACAACCCGCACGTAGCCAAGGTCGATCTCGACGCCGCCTGGCACGTGTACCAAGTACGTTGGGCGGACGTACGGCAGCGCGGCGTGGGCAAACCGCCCCTCGACCCACGGCGCTTGAATAGCCTCGCGTTCTTGATTCGGCCCGAAGACACGCCGTACGACGTTTGGCTGGACGACGTGCGGTTCATGCAGCATTGAAGATTTTGGGCCGCGCACCGCGCATCGACGCGGCCCGTGCTAGCGCGACCCCTGCTCGCTCGCGTTCAGCACGAGACGTCCGACCAAACCATAAGCGACGGCCTCCTCCGCGGTCAGCCAATGGTTGCGCTCCGTGTCGCGGGCGATCTTGTCCAACGGTTGGCCCGTGGCATCGGAAAAAATGCGATTCAGCCGCGCGCGCACGGACAGAATCTGCGCTGCCTCGATCTCGATATCGGACGCTGGTCCGCCCACGCCCCCCGTCGGTTGATGCAGCAGGAATCTCGTATTCGGCAGCGCTAGGCGCCGCTCGCGCGGTGCCGCACAAAAGATCAACGCGCCGGCGCTCGCCACCCACCCCGTACCGATGATCGTCACCTCGGGCTCGATGAAGCGCAGCACGTCGTAAATCGTGTCGCCCGACTCCACGTGCCCACCCGGCGAGTTCACGACCACGCGGATTGGCGAACAGTTCTCACTTGCCAGGGCGAGCAGCTGCGCGGCAACGCGCTCGGCGAGCGGCATGTTGATCTCGCCGAAAATCAGCACCGTGCGGGACTCGTACAGCCGCTCGCTGACCCGCGATTTTGCGCCAGATCCCGCGTCGGCCCGGGGCGTCTCGTTCTGCTCGGTCATCAGAAAATAGCTGCGTCTTCCGCGGCTTTTTCGCCATTGCCGATGCGCTCGAAGGCTTAACCGATGCTCTCGGGGCTGGACGTTCCCGCTGGGGCGTCGCACTCTTTAGGCATGAAAGGCTGGAAGAACGGACCATGCGCTGAACGTGAGCCCCTCGTCTATCGGCTGTCTGCGGAGGCGGAGCTCGTCTTGTCGCAGGCGGACAGCTTGGTGCTGATCGTGCGCGGCGCGTGCGACCTGCGCACGGGCGGCAAGCTCGCGCGCGTCACGGCTGGGACGGTCTTGTTGCGGCAGAGCGACAAGAAAAATCTCGAGCGCCCGATCGCGCGGGCACTCGAGTTGATCCACGCGGAGCCAGCAAAGCGTTGGACGGTGGAGCGTTTGGCGCGCGCGGTCGGCCTGTCGCGCGCGGCGTTTGCGCGGCGCTTCGTCACAGCGAGCGGGCGCTCACCGCTCCGCTACGTCACGCAGCTGCGTCTGGCGCTCGCCGCGTCCTGGCTCGAAAGCGACGACCCGTCCCTGGCCGAAATCGCGCTGCGCGTCGGCTACGCCTCGGAGTTCGCGTTCAGCCGCGCCTTCAAACGCCAATATGGCATCGCGCCGGGTGGCTTCCGCAGGCTCCGCGCGCCCTTCGCCCCAACGCGGATGGCGGCCTGATGAGCAACGTCGTCAATCTGAACAAGTTTCGCAAAAAGAAGACCAAAGAAGCCGAGAAAAAGCAGGCCGAGACGAACCGTCGCCTGCACGGCAGAACGAAAGCCGAGCGCGCCCGCGAAGCGCTGCACAAGAAAAAGCTCGAGACGAGCGTGGACCAGGCGCGCTTGAGCGAGCCGCCCGAAGCCGACTGAACGAGCTTTCGAAACTCTGAGCCTATTCGGGATAGGTTCTCAGTTCACCTTGAGCACGCGGCACGCGTTGTTGCAGCTGTCGTTGTCGATGCGGTTGCCGTCATCGCAATCTTCTTCGGGTTGTACGATGCCGTCGCCGCAGTAGGCGCCGAGCACGCAGCCGGGACCGCATTTGCCGTAGCCACCTGCGTTGACGCCGTCGTCGCATTGCTCACCAATCGAGACGATGCCGTCGCCACAGACCGGCGTACACAGCGACGCGTTCGAGTTGAAGCCGCTCAGCTGCAACTTGTAGTTCGAGCCGCCTGGGTTCCGTTCGGCTTGAAATACGTCAATTTCGTAGACTTGGCCTTGCTCGAGAGCGAGCGGCACGTTGGCCGTATCGGTCGTCGCAGCGCTCAAGGTGACCGAGCCCTCGACCTTGTCGTGAATACCGCCGAGATCGACCACTAGGCGGTTGGCAGCGAACACCCAAACGTCGTCGTCACCGCGAAAGGTGAGCGTGGAGCTCTTGGTCGCGTCGTACTGGAACCAATAGTGCACCTCGCTCGTGAACGCGAAGTTGTGCATGCCGACATCACCGGCAAAGAGCATCTCTGGGTTCACGGGGTCGACGACCCAGCCGCGGTTGTCGAGCGGGAAGAACAAGCTGTTGTCGTACGTGTACACGCCAGCGAGGTTCGTCAAAGGGAGCGTGTCGACGAACTTGATGTCGTAGTCGCTCTCGCGATACCAGGTCTTGAAGTTGTCCTGACTGTCGACGTGCAGGTTGCCGACGATCGGCGCAGCCGGCGGGTTTCCGCTGTATTCCGGCTTGCCGTCGGCGTCGAGGTTCACCTTCACGATGTTCGTCGTGGCGTAACTGAAGCCATCCCAATGAAAATTCGGATGCCCGTGGTACGTGTCTTGGTGCTGACGAAAATCTCGATACACGATCGGAATGTTCAGCGTGTCTGCGGTGCTGGTCGGCACGCTGCACGTGAAGCCGGGCTCGATCATGCACGTGTCGGAGCAACCGTCGCCGCTGCGCGTGTTGCCATCGTCACATTCTTCAGCAATGACTAGACCGTCACCGCACTCGGACACGCAGGCGCCGTTTTTGCAATTCGGCTCGGTTTGACAAGTCGCGCTACAGCCGTCGTACGGGTCGGTGTTGCCGTCATCGCAGCTCTCTGCACCCTCCTTGACACCGTCACCACACACGGTGGGCGTACACACACTGGGCGTTCCGGAGCACTTGAAGCCAAGCTCGAGCGTGCAACGCGGCGAGCAGCCGTCACCCGCCGTGGTGTTGCCATCGTCGCAAAATTCCGGGTCTTCCGTCACGCCATCCCCGCATTTCACGGCCCGCGAGCAGGGCGTGCCAGCGAGCGGGCAGGAATAGCCGACCTCCACCATCAGGCAATCCGCGCTGCAGCCGTCACCCGACAGCATATTGCCGTCATCGCAGGCTTCGTCGTCGGCGAGCACGCCGTCCCCGCATCCGGGTGGTGGGTTGACCACGCCGCCGTCGCTGCACGCGGTGCCCACGCACAGGCCATTGTCACCGCTGCTCGGCAGTGTGCCGCTACCACCGGTCGCAGCGGCCCCGCCACTCGACGTGCCACCCGTGCCTGGCCGGCGCACGTCACTCGTGCCGCCCGATTTCGTCGAGCAACCGAGCGACAGACTCAACAGCAACGCCCCACTGCCCACCACTCGAGTACCGAGACTCGACCAACGCGACGACATGATTTGAGAGCTCCTGCGCGGAATGTTTCGCGCCGATGAACCGTCCCAGGAGCCCTCTGAGCGAGCAAAGAAAATCGTGGTCAAAGTTAGCAATTTACCGCGATTTTCAAGCGATTTCGCGAAGCGCTTCACACAGCTTCACACACCATTGCCGACGCTATCGCACATACAGGTCGACGCATTGCGCGCAGTAAAGTCGGCGCAATTGCCGCGTCATGCCCGAGCGCGCGTCAATCGAACGCCAATTGGCCGTCTGCGTTCAGGTGCACGTTGCGATGCCGATGCGCGCCGGTGAAGCGTTCGATCTCGCGCACCCACTCCGAGTCGGGGTAGCGATTGATCATGTCTTCGGCTTCCCCGCGCGCCTCCGAAGCGCGGCCCGCACTGGCTAGCGCATGGATCAAGATCGAGCTGCGCTCGGGGGCGTCGGCGCTGTCCGGGAAGCGACGATTACCCTCACGCGCGCGCTCGATGGCAAATTCGGGATCGCTGTCTTTGAACGCGCGCAGCTCGTTCATGAGCGCGGCTTCGCTTTCGGGCGTGGGCACTGACGACGCAGGCGGAGACGCGGCCGCCGCGGGCAAAGGCGGCGCGTCGAGCGAAGGCGCGGGAGCTGCCTGGGGGGACGCTGCCGGCAAACCGATATTTCGTGCGCGCTGCACGGCCTGCGGCGCCGCGCGGTGCGCGGCCCAAAACAGAGCGCCGCACAGCGCCACCAACCCAGCGCCACTTGCAAGCAAGGTGCGCTGCCGGAGGCTCATGGCGTAACCGGGCAGTTGCCAACGTCCGAGTGCGCGGCATACAGCGACTGCAAGGGGCCTTGCTCCGCAGGCCACGGCCAATCCGTGTCGTACGCCCAGGCCCAGCCGCCGTTGTAGCCGTTCGTGTAGAGATACGTCATCAGGTCGTTCTGCAAGACGCCGTCCGTGTCGGCCGCCGCGAACTCCCCCATCACGAGCTTTTTATCGAGCCCCCAATACGACGCAGGGTGCATGAACGCGGAGTTGGAGATGCCGTTAGACGTGTAGTAGTGCACCTCGTAAAAATCGAGGATACCGCCCTGCTTGCCACCGGCGCCGCGCAGTGCCGTGTCCGAGTAGTCGTTGGTTTTGCCTTGAGCGGTGGAACAATAGTCGAACGTCACCGCGCCGTTCGTCACGAGCACGTTCGGATCGGCCGCGTGAATGGCGGCAGCGAACCAGTTCACGGTCTTCTGGATGAAGGCCTCGGTGGTGCGGTACGTCGCCCAACCGTTCGGGCCCATGCCCTCTGGCTCGTTGAAGATCTCGTAAGAATACAGGCCCGGTGTGCCCTTCAGCGCCGTGACCAGCGGCGTGAGGTAACGATCGATGTACGCTTGACGGTTGGTGTCGTTCTCGAGCAGGGCTTGGTTATTGGTGTGTGCAGCGCCCGCGTTCGCCTGCAACATGTCGAACGACCAGAGGCTGATGTTCACTGCGACACCGGCGGTGTGAGCCGCCGCCAAGATCGCCTTCACGCCATCGATGTGCGATTGCTGAATGGCGAGCGCCGTGCCGTCCGAACCGTAGCCGGGCGTGACGGTGCCATTGGTGTGAAACCACCAGCGCACGACGCGGCCGCCTGCAGCGTGCGTGTTGTTGAAAATGGTGGTGAAGGTTCCAATGTCCGGGTTCGGTACGTCATTCGCGAAGTTGACCCACGCGACATTCAAACCGCTCGCGTAGTTGCAGGCCGTCTCCTTCGTGCCCGTCGCTGATCCGCCGGCGCCGCCGGCACCGGCAGTCCCACCGCTCGCCGCGCCACCGCTCGCTGCCCCGCCGCTGTGCGACCCTGCGCTCGACTGAGCGCCGCTCATACCACCGCTCGAATTAGCACCACCCGTACCGGACGCCGCACCGCCGGAGGCCTGGGTTCCCGCAGTGCCGGAGCTCGAACCGCCGCCGGCTCCGCCGGACAGCGATGCGTTGCCGCCCGCAGTGTTGGCATTGCCTCCACTAGTCGTTGTAGAGCCAGCCGCTGCGTTGTTGTCGCTTGGTTCGGTGCTCCCGGCATTTGAGCCGCAAGCCACCAGACCCAAGGCGCCGCACAACAAGGCCCACGATGCGTTCGTTCGATCGAATAGGATCATCTCAACTCCAAGCTCCGGTGTGCCACGGGAGCATCCGAGAAAGGGGCGCACCGCTGGTTCTGCTTGCAAGAAAAGTGGTTTGACTAACCACCTCTCGGCGCTCTCCCGTTGTGGCCGCATCGCTAGCGATAACGTCAACGGCATCCGCGCGTGCGCGAGATCACGGCACGACCTGACCGGCCACGGGACGCGAAGACAACCCAGCGGAAAACTTTTATTGCGGGTGCAATCCCCCGAGGGCATCGCACCGGAAAGGGACTTCACCTCAGGTGCGCGACACTAGCTGGGCATGAGCGTCTTTGGCAGGCGTAACGCTTTGCGAATCGACGACAGTTTCAAGCGCGGATGCACGTGGTCGTCCTCGGTCAAGCGGCGGCCGTGGGCGGCCAGCAGATCACTGCGCGTGAGGATCGCCACGACCTTGCTCGGGTCGGCGGGCGACACGACGGGCAGGCGTCCCAGGCGCTCCTTGACCATCAGGTCGGCCGCCTCGCGCAGCGAGCTGTTCTCGAAAGCCACGGCGTGACCGCGACGCAGAAAATTCCGCAGCGGCGTGTCGTCTGCCCGCTGCTTGTCGAGCAACTCTCGTCGCGTCACGACGCCCACTAGGCGGTCGACCTCGTCGAGCACGGGGAAACCATGGTGCTCGGTGCCACTGACCCCAGAGTCCAGCCACTTTCGCACGTCTTCGAGGCGATCGCTCGCGTCGAGCGTGACCACTTCACGAGTCGCGACGTCACCGACCCAGATCTGATCCAGAAAATCAGCCGCGTATTCGCTCGGTACTCGGATGCCACGACGCGCGATCTTCTCGGTCATGATCGTGTTGCGCATCAGGAAACACGAGACCAAGTAGGCGGCCGCGCAGCCACCCAGAAGCGGCAAGAGGCCGAGCGGCTGCAGTGTGGTTTCGAAGGCAAACACCACGGACGCGAGCAGCGCTCGGGATGCGCCGGCAAAAATGGCGGCCATACCGACGAGGCCGGCGATGCGCGGGTCGATGCCAATACTCGGCAAGAGCGGCGCCGCGAGCGCGCCGAGCGTCGCGCCGAGCCCACCGCCAATCGTGAACAATGGCGCCAGTGTGCCGCCCGATGTGCCACTGCCGAGCGAGATCGACCAGGACACGAATTTGAGCACGAACAGCACGAGCAGCGCTTGCCCGGTGATGCTGCCCTGCAAAATGTGCTCGATGTTGTCGTAACCGACGCCCATCGTGTGCGGCGCAAAGTAACCCACTCCTCCGACTACTAGACCGCCGAGCGCAGGCCACCACATCCAATGAATCGGTAGCTTCTCGAACGCGTCCTCCACCGCGTAGACCGCGCGGGTGACCAGCGTGGCCACCCAACCGATCAACGCGCCGAGCAGGATGTAAAAAGCGAGCGCCGAACCGCTCGGTTGCGCCAGCTGCGGCATCGCAAACACCGGCGCCGAGCCCACGAAGGCCATGCGCACGCCGGCTGCGGTGGCGCTGGCGAGCGCAACCGGGATGATGGAGCGCGAGCGAAATTCGAACAGCAGGAGCTCGACCGCCAAGAGCACGGCCGATACGGGGCTACCGAACGTTGCCGCCATGCCGGCGGCCGCGCCGGCGGCGAGCAGCGTTTTCCGCTCCGAAGAAGTCGTGCCGAGCACTTGCCCAACCAGCGATCCGAGCGCACCGCCGGTCGCGATAATCGGGCCTTCCGCGCCGAACGGGCCACCTGTGCCAATCGCAATCGCAGCGGACAACGGCTTCAGAAACGTGAGCCGCGGTGGGATGCGGCTTTGGTTCGTCAGCACTTGCTCCATCGCCTCGGGGATGCCGTGACCGCGGATGGCTTTCGAGCCGTAGCGCGCCATGACGCCCACGATTAGGCCCCCGATAGCCGGCACGACCACGACCAGCGCACCCAGGTGATTGCTCGCCGGAGCGACGGTCACCAGTGAGATGCGCTGCAAGAACGCCGCGTTGGTCACGAACGCGATCATCCTCACCAAAACGCGCGCGATGATGCCGGCCGCAAACGCAACGCCGATGGCCAGAGCGCTGATGAACAGCACGCGTGGACCGACCACCGCCGTGACGCGCGGCACGCTGGCGGCGTCCAACGTCGGAGCCAAGGACGGTGACACGGGCAGGTTGCCGGTGCTCGAAATCGGAGGCCGCTCTGGCTCGGAGTCAGACATGGCGGCGAGATCCTTTGGCTCGAACCAGGACCGGCCCGTCCTCGAAAAAGAGCGCAGGGGCTTCGGCTGCGACCTCGGAGCCGTCCACCACTTTGGCTAAGATCCGCGACAAGGCGCCGAGCTCGCGGCTCGGCAACTGCTCGAGCGCGAGCAGCAAGCTGTCCTGGGCTACGCGCGGCGCGCGCTCCAGAAGAGCGCGACCCGAACGAGTCAGCGACAGCTCGACGCAGCGGCGGTCGGTCTTCGACGCTGCCCTGCGCACGTGGCCACGGGTGACGAGCCGACTAACGACCACAGACACCGAGCTCTGGTCGGTCGCCGTGCGCGCCGCGAGCTCGCCCACGGTGCACGGGCTCTGTCTGGCCAAGCACTGCAGCACGAACAACTGCGCGCCCGACAAACCGACCTGCTGTTCGGCGGCACGCGACCCGACGCGCAGCGAACGCACGATATGGCGTAAGGAGTTCAAGACCTCGCGCACTCCGGGCGGCGCGGGGCCGCGCGGAACGGGGCTCTTGCTGGCACTTCGACGTAACGCTTGGGATCCCATGTATGGGTTCCCATACGACCGATCGAGAAACCGTGCAAGCAAGCGCCGCGTCCGACTTGGCGCCCGCCAGCACGTGGCCCGGGAAACGCTGACTCACAGCGAGATCCGCTCGGCGGGCCTGTGACTTTGCGCGGCACCCGCTATATTGGCGTCCATGGCACAGCTCCTCGTATGCTCCGCAGACGGCACGGAGATCAGCGCTGAAATCCACGGCGCAGGGCGACCGCTCGTGATCGTCTCGGGCGCGCTCTTCGCGAGCGAACGCTGGCTGCCGACGGTCACGTTGCTCGCGAAAGAACGAAAGCCATACCTCGTTGATCGCCGCGGCAGAGGCAAGAGCGGCAACCATGCGCCCTACTCGCCCGAGCGTGAGGTCGAGGATTTGCTCGCGGTGCTCGCGGGCATCGGCGAGCCAGCGGACTTGCTCGGTCACTCCTCCGGCGCAATCCTGGCTTTGCAAACGGCAGCGCGCGCGCCGGCGAACCTCGAGCGCTTGGTCGTGTACGAGCCGCCCGTGTTTTTCAACGAAGCCGACCGCATCGCGCTCGATCTGCCGGAACGGCTCGAAGCACTGCTGGCAGCGGGCCAACTCGAACAGGCAGTAGAAACCTTTCTGCTCGAAGGACCGCGCACCTCCGAGGCCGAGCTGCGCGGCATGCAAGCCAGCTCGTTTTGGTCAGCGCTGGTGCGCGCCTTCGGTCACACCGTGCCTTATGACTCGCGGGTGCAGCGCTCGTTGTCCGGCAGCGTGGAGGAGCTGCAGGGCATTCGAATCCCGACCTTGATGTTGATCGGCGGGGCGAGCCCGGAACGCATGGTCACGGGCGCACGGACGATTGCCGCTCGCCTGCCACAGGCACAAATCGTGGAGCTTCCGGAGCAGCAACACATGGCTCAAATGACGGCGACGCCGCTGTTTGCGAGCGCGGTCAACCGCTTCCTCGCTGCACCCGTCGGTTGAATCCCGCGCGAGTCACGAGTTCTGGTTCGAACCCCCCGTGTCGGCGCGCGACGCGCATGGTAGCTTCATGTCCACTTCGTCATGGTCTCAAAAGCAGCCGCACTCGTCTTGATTGGTTCCTGTGCACTCGCTGAAGCTTGCACACAGAACAGCGCTCGCGGTCCAGCAGGCGGGCAGTGGGGCACGCCTGCCGCGCCGCCTCCACCGGTCGCAATGGCTGCGCCTCCGCCTGCCCCGGCGCTGCCTCCACCCGCGCGGGTGACCGCCTCGGCCGCGCTGACCGCGCCACCCGGTTGGGTAAACTATGGCGGCATCGTCCTGCCGGCGATTCCCGGCTTGACCGCGCCCGCAACGAGCTCGGCAGCAAGCGCGGGACCTGCTCCCGTGGTGCCGCCCTCGGCCAATGGCTGGGTGACCATCGCGGGCATCACCGTGCCAGCAATTCCGGGTCTCACCGTCCCGCTCCCCGGTGCTACGAGTTCCCCGCCCGCAGCAGTCTCTGCGCTCCTTCCACAAGGGCGCTGTGGCGCAGTATCGGTCGCTGGTCGGCGTATTCCCGTCGACTGCGTCACGCCCACTTTCGCGGAAATTCCCTGGGCTTCACTGTTGACCTTGGATCGCAGCGTGCTCAGCGCGGGCAAAGGTTTCGTGGGCGCCGCGCCGCTGCCGACCACCGTGGATCACCGCTCGGACGGCACGGAGGGGCCCGTGCGCGACCAACAACAAGTCGGCGCGTGCACCGGGTTCTCACTCTCGGCGGCGATCGATCACGCGTACGCGCGCTCGGCCGGCAGTGTCGTCCCGGTGTCCGTGATGCACGTCTGGTCGCGCTACCACGACGCGTCGATGAACGAGGCGGTCTCGGACAACAAAAATCACCCACTCACCGCCGAAGCCGCGTGGCCTTATGACGAGAATGTCGCCTGCTCCTGGGACTGTCAGGACTCCTGTCACGACAACCTGCACGTCACGTGCGGCCCGCCAGATCCGGTCTTGATCAGCTCCGCGAATTCGAACCCCGACGTGACCGTGTCGAGCGTCACGCGCCTCAACACGACGACGAACCTCGATGCGATCAAAGAAGCGCTCGCGAAAGGTCAGGACGTCTGGTTTGGCATGCAGATCGACACGGTCTCGTTCTCCGCGGTCAGCGGCCAAGACGCTGTCGTACCGGATGGCACATTTCGCGGCGGTTCCGGGCACGCCATGGTTTTGGCCGGCTACAACGTGCAATCGAACGGCACGTACTACCTGATTCACAACAGCTGGGGACAAAGCTGGGGTGACCGCGGCTACGCTTGGATTCACGAGACCACGCTCAAGAACAACATCATCGCCGCCTACCTCGTCGACGTGACGGTCTCGAAGGCCAAGCCGCAACCTTCACCCGCGCCAGCGCCACCACA
Source organism: Polyangiaceae bacterium (assembly GCA_035485095.1). Lineage (GTDB taxonomy): Bacteria > Myxococcota_A > Polyangia > Polyangiales > Polyangiaceae > PMG-095. Next base: position 11,010 of record DATHOI010000883.1, read on the forward strand.
ACCTGCTTGCCCCGCCAGTTCGAAGCCGGACAGCACGACCGGTGCCTGCGCCGCCGCGTGTCCCGACGGCAGCCCGCGCAACGCGAACGCGTGCCCGGTCGCCAATCAATGCCCCCCCGGGTACGTGAATCTGATCGGACGCTGCGTCATCGCAGCTCCCGTGGTCACCGGACAAGACGCCAAAACGGGCGTCTACTACACCTGCTCGTCGGGCGGCTGCACGTACGCCATTCCGCTCGGCCAAGCGGGCTGCACGTTGCCGGTCTGCGCAAAGTCCTGTCCCGCGCCGAAGTTTCAGCTCACGGTCAGTCCGGCCGGCGCGGGTTGCTCGGAGTAGCCGGGCTCGCCGACTGCGCGCACTGGGGCGCGTAGGCGCAGCCAAAAAACGCGGGGAACCTTTCGCACGCTCGATGCTCTGTCTGGTTGCCAGGCAAGATCTCGGGTGACATAAAGATTCAAATCGTCTGCATCTTTAAAGGAACCATAAATGACGCAAATCTTGGGGCGATTCGCCAAGGGCTGCATGCTAGCGGTGCTGCTCATCGGCTGCCAAAAGGCTCCTCCACCAGCGCCGACTGCGACGGTCGAAGCGCCGCCAATCCCAACGGCTATCGTGCTGTCGCCGAGCGCGGAGGCTCGCCATATCTTCGACACCCGATGTGTAGTCTGCCACGGCAGCATCGGTCAGGGTGATGGCCCGGGCGGCGCGGTGCTCAATCCGAAGCCGCGTGCTTTTGCAGACGTCAAATGGCAGAAGTCGGTGGACGACCCGCACATCGCCAAGACCATTGTCGAAGGCGGCTTGGCCGTCGGCCTGAGCGCCGGCATGGCGCCGAATCCGGACTTGAAGGACAAGCCGGAAGTCGTCACCGAGCTCATCAAGATCGTGCGAAACTTCGCGGGCAAGTGAACAACGCGAAGAGCGAGCGCCGACCTATCGTGTGAGCCGCGCCCGGTATCAGGTGAGCTGTAACAGGCGCCTGAGGGGCGCTCCGCGGCCTTCGATGATGTCGGCGAGCGTGTACTGATCGAGCACGTGCAAGAACGCGTGCAACGCTTCACCGAGCATGCCGCGAAGTTTGCAGGCGGCGGTGATTTTACAAGCGTGCGCCGTGACGGTCTCGGTCGCGAAGCAGTCGACCAAGTCGAAGCTGCCCTCGGTTTGCCGCAGAACTTGGCCGACTCGAATCTCGTCGGCCGCCATTCCGAGCGTGAGCCCACCGCCACGGCCACGTAGCGTTTCGACGTAGCCGAGCTGCCCGAGCAGCTGCACCACCTTCATTAGGTGCCCGCGCGAAATGCCAAAAGCACTGGCAATCTCTGGGATCGTGGCCAGCTCGCCCCCCTTGGCAGCGAGGAAAATCAGGACTCGCAGGCTGTAGTCGCTGTACCGCGTCAGGCGCACCCCTTAAAGATATAACGCGGCGGAATCTTTGACCAATCAAAAATAATTTCGAATCTCGGGAACCGTTCCGGCCGTACTGACTCGGTAGACGTGAGCATGAATAGCGCCGACGAGATCCGTCCAAACGGCGACGACGCGCCCAACGTGCCCAGTGACGAAGAGATCGTCGCGCGCGTCTGCGCGGGCGAAGTGGAAATGTTCGAGCTGCTCATGCGGCGCAACAATCGCCGCGTATACCGAGCGGCCCGCGCCATTCTGCGCGACGACGAAGAGGCGGAGGACGTCATGCAGGACGCTTACGGCCGTGCCTATGAACACTTGCGCGACTTCGAAGCACGCGCCCGTTTCTCGACTTGGCTGACCCGAATCGCCGTTCACGAAGCGTTGGCCCGCGTTCGACGCCGAAGCCGCTTCGCTTCGTTCGAGTTGCAGTCGGAGGAGTCCATGTCCGCGCATCCAGCTTCCAGCCCAGAGCAACAGACGAGTGATGTCGAGATGCGCTCGGTCCTCGAATCTGCCGTCGAAAAGCTACCGGATGAATTCCGCTCGGTCTTCGTGCTGCGAGCCGTGGAGGGCATGAGCGGCGCCGAGACCGCGGAGTGTCTCGGCATCCCGGAGGACACCGTGAAGACGCGGCTGCATCGCGCCCGCGGCCGGTTGCGGGAGATGGTGCTCGAGAGCATCGAACCAACGTTGCCAGCCTTGTATGATTTTCACCTTTCGCGCTGTGATCGCGTCGTCGCGGCCGTGCTGCGCAAGATCGGGGTTCTCGATGACGGCGACCGCACGCTCTGAGCTGCTGTTCTCGAAAGCAGTGCAGGGCGATCTCTCCATAGAAGCGGAGACGACCCTACCGACGCGACATGGCCAGTTCCGATGCATCGTGTTTCGCCACGCGGAAGACTGGACGAAGGAGCACGTGGCCATGGTCCGAGGCGACGTCGCGGGCGACGACACGCTGCTGCGAGTGCACTCGGAGTGTTTGACCAGTGAGGTGTTCGGTTCCTTGAAGTGCGACTGCGCTGATCAATTGGACCTCGCGCTGGAGAGCATTACCGCGCAGGGCCGAGGCGTGTTGCTCTATCTGCGACAAGAGGGCCGATCCATCGGCTTGGCAAACAAGATTCGTGCCTATGCGCTGCAAGACAAAGGCGCGGACACGGTCGACGCCAATCGCGCCTTGAATTTGCCCGACGACGCGCGCCGCTACGACGCGGTGGCAGCGATGTTAGTCTGGCTGGGGATCCACAGCGTGCATTTGATGACCAACAACCCGGCCAAGGTAGAAGGCTTGCGCGCCCTCGGCGTCACGGTGCGCGAACGGGTGCCGGTCGTGATCGAAGCCCAGCCGTTCAGCAGCGCCTACCTCGCCACGAAGCGCTCTCGCATGCGACACGCTCTCCCATAACCCCATCGGAAAAGGACTGACAGCATGGCAGTGACACGACTCGTAGCCTGGGTGTTCTCCGTCGTCTGCGTGACGGCTTGTGGAGGAACCAAAGAAGCCTCCTCCGCGCCCAGCACGCCGGGGGGAGCAACGGATCAAGCGTCGCTCGGCGCAGAGCTCTACGGAGCGCACTGCGCAAGCTGTCACGGCGCCGATGGCAAGGGCAACGCCGGCACGCCAGCGGTCGTGGGCAGCAGCGCATTGCCACTCGACGCACAGCCGCCGTCGC